>NZ_LUJK01000040.1:0-31296 GCF_001601825.1 Limnobacter sp. CACIAM 66H1
AAATTCGGTGGTGGTGGCCAAGTCCAGAATGTCGTAACCACGGTAAGCCAGATCGTTGCCTGTACGGCCCACAGTACACAGGGCGGTGTTTCCAGCGGCAGTACCTGAAAGGGCTACAGATTTTTTGGGCTTAAAGCCTGGTGTTGTTGTTTGTTGCTCAGACATTTCTGTCTCCTGTTAAGAATCGTGTTTTATAACAATTGTTTATAGTGTTTTATTCAAGTTATTTCTGCTGAAAAAGAGCATCCAGTTTCTGCTCGAAATCGTGGTAGCCAATGCTGTCGTAAAGCTCCATTCGGGTTTGCATGGTGTCCAGTACGTTCTTCTGGGTGCCATCGCGGCGCACCGCTTCATACACGTTCTGTGCTGCTTTGTTCATGGCGCGGAAGGCACTCAAGGGGTAAAGCACCAAGCCTACGCCCACACCTTTCAGTTCTTCGGTGGTGAACAAGGGGGTTGAGCCAAACTCAGTGATGTTGGCCAAGACAGGCACCTTCACCGCGTCCACAAACTGCTGGTACATGCTCAGTTCGGTCATTGCCTCGGGAAAAATCATGTCGGCACCGGCTTCCACGCAGGCGCAGGCGCGGTCAATGGCCGATTGCAAACCTTCCACGGCCAATGCATCTGTACGCGCCATGATCACGAAGTCGTCCGAACCACGGGCATCCACGGCCGCTTTGATGCGGTCTACCATTTCAGCTTGGGTCACAATTGCTTTGCCGGGGCGGTGGCCACAGCGTTTCGCGCCCACTTGGTCTTCAATGTGCATGGCTGCAGCACCCGCTTTCATCATCGCCTTGGTGGTGCGAGCGATATTGAAGGCTGATGAACCAAAGCCAGTGTCGACATCCACCAGCAAGGGGGTGTCACATACATCGGTAATTCGGCGCACGTCGGTCAGCACGTCATCCAGTCCTGAAATTCCCAGGTCGGGCAGACCCAGTGAGCCAGCCGCCACGCCGCCGCCGCTCAAGTAAATGGCTTTGAAGCCGGCACGCTTGGCCAGCAATGCGTGATTGGCATTGATCGCGCCGATCACTTGCAAAGGTTGTTCTTCTTTCACTGCCTGGCGAAAACGGGCGCCTGCGGAATGTTGGGTCATGGTGTTCTCCTTGTTGTATGCTCCATGTAGTGCAGGGTTCGTGCCAGTCGAAAAAAATAGAAAACTAATCAATTAATATCAATAATTTAAAGAGATAAATAGAAGTAATTAATAGTATAATTCAGTGGTATTTTGAAACATATTTGTATAAAATGAAACGATTGTATGTTTCAAATGATACTTAAGGTGTTTTGAATGAAACCCAGAATTGTGGTGTTCAGTATTAGCGCATTGGCTGGTACATTGCGGGAGATAGCCCGCGACTACAGCAGTTCCGCCAACATTGAATTGGTGCCCAAGGCCTATGAAGATGCCTTGGCTTATGCACGTAACCGTTATTACACCGACACAGCCGATGTATTCATCGCCGCAGGTTCAAACGGCGCGTTTTTGCAGAACCAGCTTGAGGCGCCGCTGGTGATCATCCGTACGGATGGTTTTGATGTGATGCAAGCCTTGGCATCAGCAAGAAAGGCGTCTGCGGCAGTGGGTTTGGTCAGTTACGAACATTCGTTTGATGAGCTGGAGCAGTTTGCCCGAGCGTTTGATGTGCCCTTAAGTACCAGAACCTATCGCACACCTGAGGACGCGCGTCGCGCTGTGCGGGAATTGGCGCAGCTGGGTGTGAAGGTGGTGGTGGGGTCTGGCTTGGTCACCGAAATCGCACAAGAAATGGGCATGGAAGCCATCCTAATTTATTCCCGGCAAGGTGTTGTGAAAGCCTTTGAGGAAGCCATACGGCTGGCCAGTGCGAAAGCTTCTGGCGGATTGCGCCGAAACAGCCAGGCTTACACGTACCACACCGAACAAGACCTGATCGGCAAAAGCCGGGCAGTTGAAAAGCTGCGTAATACGATACGGCTGTGTGGCAGTATCGATTTTTCCGTACTAATTCAGGGTGAAACCGGCGTGGGCAAGGAGTTGGTGGCCCAATCCATCCACAGCGCCAGCCCACGTGCGGGCAAACCTTTCGTCGCAATCAATTGTGCATCGCTTACCGAAAGCCTTTTGGAAAGCGAGCTGTTTGGTTATGAAGAGGGTGCATTTTCAGGGGCCGTGAAAGGTGGGCGCGCGGGCATGTTTGAAAGCGCACAGGGAGGCACCGTGTTCCTCGATGAAATTGGTGACATGCCTTTGGCTTTTCAAACCCGGCTGCTGCGTATTCTCGAGGACAACACCGTGCGCCGAATTGGTTCAGCCTCATCCCGCAAGGTTGATTTCCGGCTACTGGCCGCCAGCAACGTGAATTTGCAGCAAGCCGTTGAAGAAGGGCGCTTTCGCGAAGACCTTTATTTCCGGCTGAATGAAATGTTGATCCATATCCCTCCACTGCGAGAACGAGCGGAAGATATCGGCGAACTGGCGGGCTACTTTTTAAGGACTACGCCAGTTCGTGTCAGTAAATCAAAATTCGATGCCTTTCTTCAACTGGCTTTGCCGGTTCTTCAATCCTTGCCTTGGCCAGGCAATATCCGTCAATTGAAGAATGTGTGTCGCAGGGCGGCTGTGTTGATGCTGCAAGAAAGTGATCTGTCGTCCTGGCGCACCTGGTTTCCAGACCTGCTTGTGGGCATGGAGAATTCGCCCAGGTCACCTTTGCAGCAAACCAATCCATCCGAAGTGATGAATAATATGAACGCCTTGGCCTTGGCCTATAGCAGGGCGCCCATGTCTGAGCGTGCAAGCATTGTGCGTGAGGCGTTAAATCTGGTTAGTGGTGAGGTCAATAGGGCGGCTGAAGGTTTGGGCATTAGCAGGTCTACCGTTTGGCGTTTAAATAAGGGCAGCTAGCGACATGTCCTACACGCCACCCACCCTGACCGAATCGGATGTCGAATTCACTGCTATCCGCGCCCAAGGCGCAGGTGGTCAAAATGTCAACAAAGTGTCCAGTGCCATTCATCTGCGTTTTGACATTCGCTCATCGTCTTTGCCTGAATTCATCAAGGAAAAATTACTGGCTCTGCAAGACCAACGTTTGACCAAAGACGGCGTTATTGTCATCAAGGCTCAAACCACGCGCAGCCAAGAGCAAAATCGCATTGATGCATTAGTGCGCTTGAACGAGTTGATTGCCGAGGTTGCCAAACCTGTCAAGGTTCGCCGTGAAACCCGACCCACCCTGGGTTCAAAACGTCGCAGGTTGGAAGGCAAAAGCATTCGGGGGCAGGTCAAGGCGCTGCGTGGAAAGGTTCAGGATTGACGATTATTGCAACCTAGTTTTCACGGTATAGTAAGTGTAGATAGCCAACCGCAACCGGAGCCTCAGTGTTAATTCAACACATTCACCCCGCCTTGCAAGGTCATGTTACGCAAAATGGCACGTATCAGGTGTGTCCAGCGAATGCGCCGGTAAGTCTGTGGGTTAACAGTTTTTGGGAACTGACAGTGGATCCGGGTGAGTACATCTATCGCAGTGTGCCCGACAATTGTGTGGATCTGATTTTCAACCTGGATGACCAATCAGAAGGCTTTGTCATCACGCCCTTTCTTGAGCCGCTGGAGTGCGCCATCATTGGGCCGGCGAGCTATTTCGGTATCCGATTTGGAGCGTTGGCTTCTCAGGGCTTGATCGAAACTCCATTGGGTGAGTGGCTTGATCCAGGCAGTCATGTTGACACACGTGGATTGCTCCATCCTTTGCTTATCGAGCAAATTCGGGTGACCCTGCACCAGTCGACTGATTTTTCAATGCGCAGTGAACGTATCTCATCGCTGCTGTTGGCCCATTTGAAGCATCCCCAAATCGATGCCCGTCTGCTTCGTTTCATACGCTCGGTTTTCAATCCCAACCCGTTCGACTGTGGCGTATCTGCGCGCCAATTGCGTCGAATCAGTCATTTGCATTTGGGCGTGTCACCCAAAGACTTTCTGCGTGTGGCAAGGTTTCAAGCCACGCTGCACCACATGAACACTTGTCACAATTGGCCAGCCTGGCCGCAGTTTTACTACGATCAGTCACATTTCATTCGTGAGTTCAAGGATTTCACGGGCGCCACGCCCGGCCGCTTCATGAAAATGTCCGTTTTGTACAAGAAAAGTATCAACCCATCCAAATAAACTTCGAGTTCCTGATCTTGAAAGGAGCACAAAAGTGATTGAAATTCAGGCAATGTTCCCGGTCATGGTCACAGCCGACCTGGATCAACAGCGCAGTTTTTACACCTCGGTATTTGGTTTCGATGCTGCTTTTTTCGAGCCTGATTTTTACGTGCATCTGGTGTCCCCATCCACAGGTGTTCAACTTGGCTTTCTGGCACCTGGACATGCCTCTCAGCCCAAGTTTCTGCACGCATTGACGAACACTGACGGGCATGTCATCACGTTTGAAGTGGTTAACGCTGCTGCTGCTTATGACAAGGCACAGCAGCAGGATTTGATGGTTGAAATGCCTTTGAAGCATGAAACATGGGGGCAGATTCATTTCATCGTAAAAGACCCTGCAGGGATAAAAATTGATATCGTTGAGCATCTGGATTCAGCGTCGCAATAGCGGGCATTCACTTCAAGGAGATAGTCGGTGGAACATCGGGTTAATTTGGGCAAGGCAGCTCCGGCGCTTTATCAATCAATGATTTCGTTCGACAGACAGGTTAATGAACATGTTGCAGCGTCGGGCATGGCAGAAGGATTTTCACACTTGCTTCGGCTGCGCGCTTCCCAATTGAATGGCTGTGCGTTTTGTGTTCGGCTTCATACGCGTGATTCCTTGGCCGCAGGTGAAAGTATGGATCGAATCAGCGTACTTCCTGCATGGCGTGACACACGATATTTCAATGAAAAAGAGCGTGCATCGCTGGCTCTGTGTGAATCGGTAACATCAATTTCCGAGGGGCAGGTACCCGATTCCGTTTATCAACACGCAAGCAGCTTGCTGTCGATAGAAGAAATCTCGGCGGTGGAATGGTTGGCAGTGTTGATCAATGCGTGGAATCGTGTGGCAATTTCCAGTCGCTACCCCGTGGGTGGCGGTAGTTGATATAGCATTTGAATTGCTTATTTCCCCGACTCAAATTTTTATTACAAGGAAATCAAATGGACCTGATTCGCATATTGATCGCCATCCTGTTGCCGCCATTGGGCGTATTTCTGCAAGAAGGCCTGGGCAAGCATTTCTGGATCAACATCATTTTGACTTTGCTTGGCTACATTCCGGGCATTGTGCATGCGGTGTATATCATTGCAAAACGCTAGCTTTTGGGCGTCAAGGCAAAAACACCAAATACTGTGTATATCGAGTTGGCTTGCTGTCCGTTAGTACTCGGACAATCACAACATCAAAGGAAATGATCATGCAAGCCACCAAACTGATTGGAATTCTGTTGATTGTTGCCGGCACCTTGGGACTGGTCTACGGGGGCTTTAGCTACACCGAGGAGTCAACTGCAGCAAAAATTGGTTCACTCGAGATCACCGTAGATCAGGAAAAGGAAGTCAACGTACCCATGTGGGCAGGCGTGGGTGCAATTGTCGCCGGTGCTTTCCTGCTGCTGGTGGGTAGTCGCCGTCGCTAGTTTGTCCAGCGTTCAATTATGCAAAAGACCACGCCACAATGCGCGTGGTCTTGTTGCCTTGTTCCATTTCAACTTCAAGAATATCCCGTGCACCCGCGTTACGCATGTGCCATTTGGCCCGAGGCACATTTTCTGCCTTTGATACCAGCGTGGTAAACCACCTGCATTGTTGACCAAATTGCGCGCTCTCATTGATCATGGTTTGCAGAAAACCAAGTTCCCCACCCTCGCACCACAATTCATTTTTCTGTCCACCAAAATTCAAACCCGCAGGTGCCTTTGAACCTGGTTTTTCTCCACGATTAACAGCCAGGCTATTCACTTTTCGTTGATTGCTTTTTATGGCTTCTTTTTGTGAGGCGTGAAATGGCGGGTTGCATACGCTCAGGTCAAAACGTTCGCCAGACTTGATCACACCTTCAAATACTTTTCGTTTGTCCCGCTGCAGGCGCAAATCGATCAGTTGCTTCAGATCCTCGTTTTTATCCAGCACCGAGGCAAGGTTCTTCAAGCCAACCGGGTCAATTTCACTGCCAGTGCAGTGCCAGCCGTACACTTTTGCTGCCAGCAACGAATAAATGCCGTTCGCCCCTGTGCCGATGTCCAGCATTTTGACCTGCCTTGAATCTGATGCCTTAATCCCGCAGCTCGACAGCAAATCAGCCGCGTAATGAATGTAATCCACCCTGCCGGGGATCGGCGGACACAGGTAGCCCTCTGGCACGTTCCACTCCGAGATGCTGTAGTGGTGTTTCAGTAGTGCGCAATTCAATGCCTTCACGGCAGCAGGCGAGGCGAAATCGATGGAGTTTCGGCCATGGTTGTTGGGCTTAACAAATTTCTTCAGGGCAGGGGAAGTCAACACCAAGGCATCGAAATCGTAACCGTCTTTGTGCGCGTTATTGGGGTGAAGTGTTTTGGTCAATTTTTCTCTCGCTGGGCCTTGCTGCGCGCCGCCAAATCATAGCAACCGGTTTTGTTGGCATTCTCGGCAGAGTCCGGAGTGCCCATCTCAACAAATGGAATCAGCGCAGCAAACGGGTTTAGCAGCGACAGCAACACCGCGCCAGCCACTTTGCCCGCAATTGGACCTTTTTCAAGTGATACATCGGGCGATCCCATGGTGCCGGTGATTAGTAAAGGCGTACGCAGGCTGACCGGACTGAAGTCTTTGGGTGTTACAACCACCCTCAAATTCAATGCCTCTGTTTTCATCGAAATGCTGCCATTCACCCACATTGCCGAGTCTTGAGTGTCAATCACAAACGCCCTGGGTTGCAGTACGCCATTGTTCGCGTTCAAGTCAGCATACGCGCAGGTCATTTGCAGCACCTCATCTCCCCGAAACCAAACCCCAAGCGCCTCGGCAGCATCCAGGCCAGCCGCCTCAACGATCAAATGCGACATGGTTCCATTGCGCACCTGTGTTCGTACGTTGCCAGTCAGGCTACCGAGTATTTCAGCGGTCGAGCGGCCTTGCCCTCTCAGTTTGGCTGCGCCATTCATGGTGCCGGTTACATAAGGCGGCTCATTGCCAGCCCTTGGCATGTTCAACCATTGTTCAAGTTGCACGTTGGCCCAGTTCAGGTCTACGTCCCAA
Organism: Limnobacter sp. CACIAM 66H1; assembly: GCF_001601825.1. Lineage (GTDB taxonomy): Bacteria > Pseudomonadota > Gammaproteobacteria > Burkholderiales > Burkholderiaceae_B > Limnobacter. The sequence goes on from NZ_LUJK01000040.1 coordinate 7,220, forward strand.
ACAGCGATGTCTTCCCGCCCATCCAGTTGCACCGAGCCAGCAAGTTCGCCCTTCGCTGTTTTTGCCTGAATCTCTGAAATGGTCAAAACACCCTCAGTGACAGCCAAATGTGCCCGCAAGGGTCGAAGTGGTTTCAATATCTCGCTGCCCAAATCCAGATTGTCGATGTCGATTTTTACATCGGCATCCATGGCCCTCAGGGAAGGTAGATCAAAGGGTTTGTCCGGTAACACCCTGCCTTGGCGTTTCGTTGCAACCTCTTGCTTCACTGCAGGGGCGCCTACGGTGGGGCCCAGGTCCGCCAGCACCAGCGAAGGTCCTTTGAGTTCTCCGGTCAAAAGGGGTTGTGTTTTGCCACCTTCGTACACAAAACGCCCATTCAAACGACTCTTGCCGATTGTTGCGTTGTTGATGTTGACCTGCCAGTTGTCTGCGTCGCGCACCAAGTTACCTTCGGTACGAAAGGCCGGCGTGTTCGGCAAAGTGACTCCCAGAGCCTGCCCAGCCGCGGCCAGGGATGAGCCACTTACTGCAAACTGACCAGACAGTTGCTGCATACCTAGCGCGTCGGCGGCGTTGCCCTTAAAGTCCAACCGGGCTCGCCCCAAGGACACGTTCAGCTCCACCGGAATTGGCTTGCCTTGCTTGGCCACCCAAGGAAGTACACCAGTCGATTTAAGTTGTATCTGAAGCTTTTTACCTTGATACGAACCCAGTGCCATCACAGTTAGCGCATCGGCTCCAAGCTCTCCTTCCTGCAGGCTCAGCGTTGCATCCAGGTCAAGATCAAGCGGCTCATCCCGATAGATAATCTGGCCTTTCTGAATGGCCAGCAAACCAAACTCCGGAGCAGGGGCAGGCGCTGAGTCTGCTTGGTTGTTGGCAAATTGCCAAGATGCTCGCCCGTCTTTCAGGCGTTCGAAATTGCCATTCAATGCCGTGGCAGTCAGCGACCTGATTCTCAGCGCAGATTCCGGTGTTTTGGCCCACTTCATCAGATCAACGTAGCGCATGCCAAGAGACACGTTTTTTGCCTTGACCATGAAGGGCGACTGACTCCAGGAGGGTGAGGCCACTTCAAAATGATTCAAGCGAAGTCGAATTCCACCAATCAGGCGCAGTTTAAACTGAGGGTCACTTTCATCCATGTTCGTTAGTCGAATCTCCCGTTCAAGTGCTTTACTCAGCCATTGCTCGGCTGGTTTGGCCAAAAAGGGCCATCCCATCAATTCAAGTGTACCCACTGCCAAAACAAGCAAGGTCAATATCGCCCAAGCCAGTAGTCGAACCGGCTTCTGCCGATACAGCTTCGAGGTAATCGGTGTTCTTTTCAATGGTTATCCTGATTCTCTGTTACAAGAATTGAGTTTCTGATTCGCACTTCTCACAATGGTTAACGCATACTAGCGAGAAGCAGTCAACTTAAGCGGCTTGTACCCGTTATACGGAATATCTCAATTCGATTGATTTCTTTTATTCAGGAAGTATGAAACATGAAAACACTGTTTTCCATGATGGCGTTGATGTTGGCATTGAGCAGCTGTGCAGTGTACACCCCCGCGGGTTCCGTTGTGGTTGATCCAGGTGGCCACGGTGGTGGTCATTGCCCTCCCGGGCAGGCCAAAAAAGGCAACTGCTAAACTGAGTGCCTGTTGTGAGTGCTTACGTGGTTGGTCAAATCAGCATCGTCGATCCACTCAAGTGGCAAGAGTATCGGGACCAAGTGCCCGGCACTCTTGCTGCCTGGAATGCAGAATTGGTTTTCAGGGGTGTTAAGGCCGCAGATTTGGCACTCCAAAATGCCTTCAGCGACATCGTAGTAATACGTTTCCCAACGCTGGATGCAGCCCACGGCTGGTTTCAATCAAATGCTTACCAGGCACTCATACCGCTTCGCGAGGCTGCGGCCCAGGTGCTGTTAACCACATACGAGGCTTGAATCACTTGCTTGATCCTGCAGCTCGAGACATTCTCCAGTTTTGGTTTGAGGACACTGATCCGAAATCCTGGTGGTCCGCCGACCCAAAGTTTGACGAACAAATTCGTCTGCGCTACTTAGAAACCCTTTTGAAGGCTGCCAAGAGTGAGTTTTTCTCATGGCGTGCCTCAGCCAGAGGGCGTCTCGCGGAGATCATTGTTCTAGATCAGTTTTCTCGCAATGTCTATCGCAATACACCCTCAGCTTTTGCTCAGGATCCAATGGCCTTGGCCCTCGCTCAAGAAGCCGTTGCCAGAGGTGTATTAAAGGAATTGACTCCGGATGAAAGGGCGTTTTTGCTTTTGCCTTACATGCACAGCGAGTCACCGCTCATTCATGTTGAGGCCGAGCGCTTGTACCGGGAATGGGCCCCGGAGAACAACCACAAGTTTGAGCTTAGACACAAGGAAATCATTGACAGGTTTGGGCGATATCCGCATCGAAACAGAATCCTGAATCGAGAGTCCACCGCTGAAGAGCTTGAGTTTCTGAAACAGCCGGGGTCAAGTTTTTAGCCGCCGCGGTTTGATCGTGCGTTCAGTACTTCAAAAAAGTATCGGTAGCTTGCCCGGTCGTGCAATTCGCCCTTGATCTGAATTGGCCCCCAGTCGGCTTTCTGAGCCTCAGTCAACACTTGCACTGCTTCATCCACCTCAGAATCGGTGGGCAGCATTGCTGACACGATATGCACAATTTGATCGGGGTGAATGCTCCACATTCTTGTGAAGCCAAAGTCCCTTTTCGCGCGCGTCGCGTCTTCGGCTGCCATCTCCGGTTGGCGAATATTGCGGGTTACGTTGTGCGACGGTACCTTGCCGAATCGGTGGCAGGCTGCGGAAATTTCCAGTTTTGCCCGACGCACCAGCGGGTTTTCGAACTGTCCTGGCGAGTTAAGTGCAGTTTTGGGGATTGCACTTCTGTGGCTTGATATGAAGTCCATGATGCCAAATGAAAGCGACTCAACCTCCTCCAGTCCGGCGATGCTGTGTACAGCCGCCAGGGCTCCGTGGGTTTCAATCAGCACATGCAAAGGTGGGGGTTCAACGCCTGCCTTGGCGCATTGCTCTCGAATGCGACCAATGGCCTGTTTCACATCGTCAAAGTTTTCTGGTTTTGGCAGCATCAAATATGCGGGCAACGGCACGCCTTCACGCAATACGATCGGCAGTTCCTGTTCAAACGCGGCGTCTTGAACCGGGTGAAGCCGAACGCCTGGCCTGCGGGTTTCGCTGCCGTATCGAGCAGAAAAATCCACCAGACTCTGAGCTGCCCATGTTGCAATTTCTGTGACCTGGCCGACCACGGCGCCGTCTTCCAAATCCAGGGTAATGTCGAAGCAGGCTCCGATTTCAGCGCGAATCTGCAAGGCTTTCTCAAAGTACTTGGGGCGACCAGTGTAATGATCACACACCGGCAGGTTCACCTGTGCGTGATCTTCGCTGTACAAAAGGGTGGAAATAGTCGCCAAATCCAGGTTGTGCTTCTTCACGCGGTATTCCTTCGCAGTGTTCTTTCGGATACAAATAAAAAAAGCCAGCATCTCTGCTGGCTCTTTTTATCACGAAATGCTGGCGAATTACTTGCCCAGCAAGTGCTTCACGCCTTCGCGTTCTTCCATCAGTTCGTTCAGAGTGATGTTGATGCGCTCTTGACTGAATGCATCAATGTCCAGGCCCTTCACGATTTCAAATTTGCCGTTGGCACAGGTCACGGGGAAGCCGAACTGGGTTTTTTCAGGGATGCCGTAAGAGCCGTCAGAAGGAATACCCATGGTGACCCACTTGCCATTGGTGCCCAGTACCCAGTCGCGAACATGGTCGATTGCCGCGTTGGCAGCAGAAGCCGCAGACGACAAGCCACGTGCTTCAATGATGGCGGCGCCACGCTTGCCCACTGTTGGCAAGAAGGTGTTGGCGTTCCATTCCTGGTCATTGATCATGTCTTTTACAGATGCACCGTCAATGGTTGCAAAGCGGTAATCAGCATACATTGTGGGAGAATGGTTGCCCCATACACACAGCTTCTCGATCGATGCCACTGGCTTGCCGGTTTTGGCAGCAATCTGGCTCAAAGCGCGGTTATGGTCCAAACGCAGCATGGAAGTAAAGCAGTTTGGATCCAGGTCTGGTGCTGACTGTTGAGCGATGTAGGCGTTCGTGTTTGCTGGGTTACCTACAACCAATACTTTCACGTTGCGTTTGGCGTTGTCATTCAGTGCTTTGCCTTGAACCGTGAAAATTGCGCCGTTGGCTTCCAGCAGATCCTTGCGCTCCATGCCTTTGCTGCGTGGGCGTGCGCCAACCAACAAGGCCACGTCAACGTCCTTGAAGGCAGTGGCGGGGTCGTCTGTAATCACCACGCCTTGCAGTAGTGGGAATGCACAGTCTTCCAGTTCCATGACTACACCCTTCACTGCGGGCAGGGCAGGCGTAATATCCAGCAACTGCAAAATCACGGGCTGGTCTTTGCCCAGCATGTCGCCATTGGCGATACGGAACAACAAGCTGTAGCCAATTTGGCCGGCAGCGCCTGTAACGGCAACTCGCATTGCGGGTTTGGTCATGTCAAACACTCCAAGGGATTAAAAATCGAAGGCCATAGTTTAGCGCCAAACGCTGACACCTTGTTGACTAACTTGGTGGATTAGAGGGGATTAACTTCTAAAAGTCCTCTATAAGATATAAGATACACAATAATCCGAAAAAACAAGATCGAGACACAATTTGCAGCCCGTTAACCCAACGTTCAGTCCGCTTTACCAGCAAATCAAGGGTTTGCTGCTAAAAAGCCTTCAAGACGGCGAATGGAAGCCCGGGGAACTCATTCCGTCTGAAACCGAGTTGGCCGCACGCTACGGTGTGAGTCAGGGCACTGTGCGCAAAGCCATCGACGAGCTTGCCGCCGAAAATCTGGTCGATCGAAAGCAGGGGCGCGGCACATTTGTTGCCACGCACAACGAAGCCAAGTCTGAATATCGGTTTCTGCGACTGGCCGCAGACGAAGAGCCCGGCGTGAAGCCCAAGTCGACCTATTTGTCGGTCGAGCGGGTTAGAGCCAGCTCGCAAATCGCCAAATTGCTCGACATTAAACCCAGCGACTCCGTATTTGTGGTCAAGCGGGTGATGCGTTTTGACGGGGTGCCGCGTATTTTCGATGAAATATGGCTGCCCGCCTCCCAATACAAAGGCCTTACCCTCGAGCGCCTTCAACAGTGGAATTCCACCTTGTATGGTTTCCTTGAAAGCAGTTTCAATGTGCGGATGTTAAGGGCCAACGAGCATATCAAGGCGGTCAGTGCACAACAGGAGCATGCTGACATTTTACAGGTCGAAATAGGTACCCCCTTGCTGCTGGTCGAGCGCCTTTCAATGACGTATGCTGACAAACCGGTGGAGCTTCGTCGGGGTTGGTACTTGACCGACAAATTTTCATACAGGAATGAATTGTATTGAATTGATACAAGTCTTTAGCGGGCAAAAGAATGCATTTGAACTACTTAGCGCTCAAAATCAAAAATATCCCGCTTTTAGCCCAGGCTGATTTGGTTCAAAATATATCGTTGTCCGATATTGGTTTTTTTTAAAGGATTCAAGCTGCAAAGCTTAGGGTTTTGGCCCGTTTTCCAATCACTTTTATAAGAACACGAGCATGTCAAACACTGTTGCGAAGAAACGTCCGGAGTACCGGAATATTCATGTCACACAAATTCTTAAATACAGGCTCCCGCTGGCCGGCAAGCTGTCCATTTTGCACCGAGTCAGTGGGGCAGTGCTGTTTTTGGCGCTTCCGGTCATCCTTCTGCCGCTTTTCGACAAAAGCATCACTTCCGAACTCACCTTCCTGGAAATGCAATCGCTGGTCAGTAGCCCGCTGGTCAAAATTGTTCTGCTCGGCCTGATCTGGTCGTATCTGCATCACTTTGCTGCGGGCATTCGTTACCTGGTGCTCGACATGCATGTGGGCACTGAAAAGTACGCAGCCAACAAAAGCGCCGGCATTGTGTTCGCAGTCAGCTTGAGCTTGACCGCCTTGTTTGGTCTGAAACTGTTCGGAGTGTTTTAATCATGGGTAACAACATTGGTTCCAAGCGCCTGGTGGTTGGCGCGCACTATGGCCTGAAAGAGTGGGTTGCCCAGCGCATTACAGCGGTCATCATGGCGGTATACACAATCGGTCTGTTCCTGGCCGTGCTGTTTACTCCCGATCTGGACTACGCGAAGTGGGTCGGTTTCTTCAACTTCACGGTTTTGTCTTTCCCATTGGGCAAAATTCTTGCACTGCTGGCCATTCTGTCGCTGTGCTATCACGCTTACATCGGTATTCGCGACATCTGGATGGACTACGTCAAACCCACCGGTATTCGTCTTACGTTGCAAGTTTTTACAGCGTTGTGGTTGCTCGGTGCGGCCGGTTACGCTGCTGACATTCTCTGGAGGGTCTAAAAGTGACTGCAGTTAAAACTTCCCTTCCTCGTCGCAAATTCGACGCGGTGATCGTAGGTGCGGGTGGCGCGGGCATGCGCTGTTCGCTCCAGTTGGCAGAGGCTGGTCTGAATGTAGCCGTGCTGTCCAAAGTATTCCCCACACGTTCACACACAGTGGCCGCGCAGGGTGGTATCGGCGCGTCGCTGGGCAATATGTCCGACGACAGCTGGTACTGGCATATGTTCGACACCGTGAAAGGTTCTGACTACCTGGGCGACCAGGATGCGATCGAATTTATGTGTCGTGAAGCGCCCAAAGTGGTTTACGAGCTTGAACACTTTGGCATGCCCTTTGACCGCAACCCAGATGGCACCATTTATCAGCGCCCATTTGGTGGCCACACTGCCAACTTCGGTGAAAAGCCGGTTCAGCGCGCTTGCGCTGCTGCCGACCGCACAGGTCACGCCCTGTTGCACACCTTGTACCAGCGCAACGTACGCGCGCGTACCCAGTTCTTCGTCGAGTGGATGGCGCTTGACATTATTCGTGATGCCGACGGTGACGTGGTGGGTGTAACCGCCCTGGAAATGGAAACCGGCGAGATGATGGTTCTGGAAGCCAAAACCACCGTGTTTGCCACAGGCGGTGCGGGCCGCATCTGGGATGCATCCACCAACGCCTTTATCAACACTGGTGACGGCATGGGCATGGCAGCACGTGCTGGCATTCCTCTGGAAGACATGGAGTTCTGGCAGTTCCACCCAACTGGTGTGGCAGGTGCAGGCGTTCTGGTGACTGAGGGTGTTCGCGGCGAAGGCGGTATTTTGCTCAACAGCGAAGGCGAGCGTTTCATGGAACGTTACGCTCCAACCCTGAAAGACCTGGCTCCGCGCGACTTTGTGTCACGTTCCATGGACCAGGAAATCAAGGAAGGTCGCGGTTGTGGTCCCAATAAAGATTACGTGTTGTTGAAGCTCGATCACCTGGGCGCCGATACCATCATGAAGCGTTTGCCCTCGATTCGCGAAATTGCGATCAAGTTCGCCAACGTAGACCCGATCAAAGAGCCTATTCCTGTAGTGCCTACCATTCACTATCAAATGGGCGGTATTCCAACCAACGTGTACGGCCAGGTAGTAGCCCCCAAGGTACCGGGCGGTCCCAGCGAAATCATCAATGGCATGTACGCGATTGGTGAATGTGCCTGTGTGTCCGTTCATGGTGCAAACCGGTTGGGTACCAACTCCCTGCTCGATTTGATCGTGTTTGGTCGCGCAGCCGGCAACCACATCGTAAACAGCAATCTGAAGGCCCGTAGCCACAAGGAATTGCCAGCTGACGGCACTGACCTCACATTGGCGCGCGTGAACAAGCTGATGACATCGACCAGCGGCGAGAACACTCGGGTTGTAGCCGATGCGATTCGCAAGGGCATGCAGTACCATTGCGGCGTGTTCCGTACCACCGAGTTAATGAACTCTGGCGTGACCAAGATTAATGATCTCGCCGAACAAGCCGAACACATTCATTTGAAAGACAAGTCCAAAGTGTTCAACACTGCGTTGGTAGAAGCTTTGGAGCTGGCCAACCTGCAGGAAACTGCCAAGGCCACCATGGTGTCTGCTGCTGCCCGTGAAGAAAGCCGTGGTGCGCATGCTCACCGCGATTTCCCTGAACGCGATGATGACAAGTGGATGCGTCACAGCCTGTGGTATTCCGAGGGCAACCGCCTGGACTACAAGCCAGTGAACCTGAAGCCCATGACAGTTGAAACCTTCCAGCCCAAAAAGCGGACGTTCTAATCAAGGTTACGAGGTACAGAAAATGAGTGAAAAGAGAATCGTACGTTTTGAAATTTATCGCTACGACCCGGACACCGGCGAAGCGCCAAAAATGCAAAAGCTGGAAGTTGAGCTACAGCCCACTGACAAAATGTTGCTGGATGCGCTGATGCGCATCAAGAGCGACGTCGATGAATCACTGGCCTATCGCCGTTCATGCCGTGAAGGCGTGTGCGGTTCCGATGCCATGAACATCAACGGCAAAAACGGTTTGGCTTGTATTACCAACCTGCGCGACTTGAAGCAGCCTATCGTGCTCAAGCCGCTGCCCGGTTTGCCCGTGGTGCGCGACCTGATCGTCGACATGACCCAGTTTTTCAAGCAGTACCATTCCATCAAGCCTTACCTGGTGAACGACACACCCCCTCCTGAAAAGGAGCGTTTGCAGTCACCCGAAGAGCGCGAAGAGCTGGATGGTCTGTATGAGTGCATTTTGTGTGCCTGTTGTTCGACCAGTTGCCCGTCATTCTGGTGGAACCCTGACAAGTTCGTGGGTCCAGCCGGTTTGTTGCAAGCCTATCGTTTCATTGCAGACAGCCGCGATCAAACTACTGGTGAGCGTTTGGACAACCTGGAAGATCCATACCGTTTGTTCCGCTGCCACACCATTATGAACTGTGTGGACGTGTGTCCAAAAGGCTTGAACCCCACCAAGGCAATTGGCAAGATCAAGGAATTGATGGTGCGTCGCGCCGTCTAGAACCCTTGTTCGGATTTTTTTGTTCAAATCGGGGTTGTGCACTGCAAAACCCCGTTTTTTTTGTTGTAGTTTATGTCTAATCAGAGTCATCAGGCGGATCCAACTCAACGTGCCCGTTTACGCTGGCGCGCCAGACGAGGCCTATTGGAAAACGACCTGATTATCGAACGATTTTTCGACAAGCATGAAATGGAATTGACCAACGATGACGTACAGGCGTTGACTGTGCTGTTTGAGGAGGTTGACAACGTGTTGCTTGACCTATTCCTTGGCCGAAAAGAGCCGGAAGGGGATCTGGATACACCTGGTGTGCGCAAGGTAATCCAGATGATGCGAGAACTTTAATTTCAATCCCATTAGAAGGAAATCCGATGAGCACAGAACACAAGGCCACGCTGTCTTTTTCAGACGGCACCCCTTCGGTAGAATTTCCCATTCACAAAGGCACCATTGGTCCCGATGTGATCGACATCCGAAAGCTGTATGGATCCACCGGCAAATTCACCTACGATCCTGGCTTCCTGTCCACAGCCTCCTGCAATTCATCCATTACCTACATTGACGGTGACAAGGGCGAACTGCTGTATCGCGGCTATCCCATCGAGCAGCTGGCTCAGCACTGCGACTTCATGGACGTATGCTACTTGCTGTTGAACGGTGAGTTGCCCAATGCCGCTGAAAAGAAAACATTTGACGACCTGGTGACCAAGCACACCATGGTCAACGAGCAGATGAACTTCTTCCTGCGTGGTTTCCGCCGCGACGCACACCCCATGGCGGTGATGACTGGTCTTGTGGGCGGAATGTCTGCTTTCTATCCAGATTCCATGAATCTTTTGGACAAGAACCAGCGCGACATTTCTGCAATCCGCTTGATTGCCAAGATGCCAACTTTGGTGGCCATGGCCTACAAATATGGCATCGGCGCGCCCAATATTTATCCGAAGAACGAACTCAGCTACACCGCCAACTTCATGCGAATGATGTTTGGCAACCCGTGCGAAGAGTACCAAGTCAATGATGTGCTGGTGCGCGCCATGGACCGTATCTTCATTTTGCATGCTGATCACGAGCAAAACGCATCCACTTCTACAGTTCGCCTGTGTGCCTCATCTGGTACGAATCCTTTTGCTGCGATTGCGGCAGGCGTGGCCTGTTTGTGGGGCCCGTCACATGGTGGCGCCAACGAAGCCTGCCTGAACATGCTGACTGAAATCCAGGCCAACGGTGGTGTCGAGAAGATCGGTGACTTCATTGCCAAGGTAAAAGACAAGGATTCAGGTGTTCGCTTGATGGGCTTTGGCCACCGCGTGTACAAGAATTATGACCCACGCGCCAAGCTGATGCGTGAAACTTGCCACGAAGTACTGAACGAGCTGGGCCTGCATGATGATCCTCTGTTCAAGATTGCGATGGCCCTGGAAAAGATTGCGCTGGAAGACGAATACTTCGTGAAGCGTAAGCTGTACCCGAACGTGGATTTCTACTCAGGTATCGTACAAAAGGCTATCGGTATTCCCGTGCCTTTGTTTACAGCCATTTTCGCGTTGGCCCGCACCGTGGGCTGGATTGCCCAATTGAACGAGATGATTGCAGACCCCGAGTACAAGATCGGCCGTCCTCGTCAGTTGTTCAATGGTGCCGCGCACCGCAACGTGAAGCCAATCGACCAGCGTTGATTGACATTGCGGTTTGAACAGAAAGCCACCTTAGGGTGGCTTTTTTCATTTTCACCACATTTTTCACATTCATCCTCGTTAGGGCTTTAGTGCGCTTTCTCTAATCTGATATCCTTTGGGCTTAACTCTTAAAGCAGTTTTTTCTGCTTTTTGCTATCTGGTTAGGGGCAGGGGCTCCACAAACCAGACGGGGAGTGCGGTTTAACCCACGTGTGTAGGGATTCGGTCCGATGGCAATAGCCAAGGTCGAGTCCGAACCCCACATCTTTGAAACGAGAAACTCGGAAAAAGGTGAAGCGCAAATGATGCGATCATTTCAACAAAACTCGTATTTGTTCGGGGGCAATGCGCCCTATGTCGAAGAAATGTACGAGGCGTACCTGGACAACCCAGGCTCCGTGCCAGATAAATGGCGCGCCTATTTTGACCAAATGCAAATGGTGCCTTCCGCTCACGGCGACGTGAACGAGAAAGATGTAGCCCACGCGCCGGTCGTTCAGTCCTTTGCTCAACGCGCGAAAAAAGGCTTCTTGCAACCCCAGATTCAGTCTGCTGACCTGGAAGTGGCCAAAAAGCAGGTGCACGTACAGTCTATCGTGGCTGCGTATCGCTTCCTGGGCTCGCGTTTTGCAGACCTTGATCCGCTCAAGCGCCAGGAACGCCCGGAAATTCCCGAACTTGACCCGGCTTTTTACGGCCTGACTGAAGCGGACATGGACATCACGTTCTCCGCTACCAATACCTATTTCGGCCAGGATCAAATGACCCTTCGCGAGATCGTGAAGGCGCTGCGCGACACCTACTGCCGATCCATCGGCGTTGAATACATGCACATCAGCGATCCCGCGCAAAAGCGCTGGTTGCAGGAACGCATGGAAACCAGCTTGGGCACTGCCCAATTGTCGGCCGAAGAAAAATTGCACATTCTGGAACGCTTAACCGCGGCTGAAGGTCTTGAGCGCTATTTGCATACCCGATATGTGGGTCAAAAGCGCTTTTCTCTGGAAGGTGGTGAATCCTTTATCGCTTCCCTTGATCATGTGATTCAACGCGGCGGTGCAAACGGTGTACAAGAAACCATCATTGGTATGGCTCACCGTGGTCGCCTGAACGTATTGGTCAACATCTTGGGCAAGAGCCCCAGCCAGTTGTTTGAAGAATTTGAAGGCAAGCATGCTGATGATCTTCCGGCTGGTGATGTGAAGTATCACCAAGGCTTCTCATCGGACGTAACCACCCCTGGTGGTCCCATGCACTTGTCTCTGGCGTTTAACCCCTCGCACCTTGAAATCGTGAACCCTGTGGTTGAAGGGTCTGTGAAAGCCCGTCAGGAGCGTCGAGGTGACAAGGAAGGCAAACAGGTATTGCCTGTATTGGTACACGGTGATGCCGCCTTTGCCGGACAGGGTGTGGTCATGGAAACCCTGAACCTCGTGCACACCCGCGGCTATGGCACGGGTGGTACGGTTCACATCGTGATCAATAACCAAATTGGTTTTACCACCTCCGATCCCCGTGACAGCCGCTCCACGCTGTACTGCTCAGACGTGGTCAAGATGATTGAAGCGCCTGTCTTCCATGTAAACGGTGATGATCCTGAGGCGGTCATTTTCGTGACCCAACTGGCTTTGGACTTCCGAATGGAATTCCAGCAAGACGTGGTGATCGACATTGTTTGTTTCCGCAAATTGGGTCACAACGAACAAGACACGCCTGCTGTTACACAGCCATTGATGTACAAGAAAATCGGCCAGCACCCCGGCACACGTGCTTTATACGCCGAGCGTCTGGTAATGCAGGGCATTTTGACTGCCGATGGTGCAGAAAAACTGGTTGCAGATTTCCGTGCCGCCATGGACGAGGGCAAGCACAATCGCGCCGATCCCGTGTTGACCAATTACAAGAGCAAGTTTGCGGTGGACTGGTCGCCTTACTTGAACAAGAAGTGGACCGATGCAGCGGACACATCTGTGCCGATCTCTGAAATCAAGCGTTTGTCCGAACGAATTACCTCGGTGCCCGAGAACTTCAAGGTGCACCCCTTGGTTCAAAAGGTGATTGCGGATCGTGCGGCCATGGGTCAGGGTGAAACCCTTCTGGATTGGGGCATGGGTGAACACCTTGCTTTTGCCTCGTTGGTGTCATCCGGTTATGCCGTTCGCATCACAGGTCAGGATTGCGGGCGTGGAACCTTCACGCACCGCCATGCCGTGTTGCACCACCAGGGTCGCGAAAAATGGAATGAAGGCACCTACGTGCCCCTAGAGAATATTTCCGAAACCCAGGCTCCATTCACCGTGATCGATTCGGTGCTATCCGAAGAGGCTGTGCTTGGTTTTGAATATGGTTATTCCACTGCTGAACCGAATACATTGGTTATCTGGGAAGCACAGTTTGGCGACTTCGCCAATGGTGCTCAGGTGGTGATCGACCAATTCATCTCGTCTGGTGAAGTGAAATGGGGTCGTGCCTCCGGTTTGGTCATGATGTTGCCCCACGGCTATGAAGGCCAGGGTCCTGAGCACTCTTCCGCGCGCATCGAGCGATACTTGCAGCTGTGCGCCGAGAACAACATGCAGGTATGTCAGCCCACGACACCAGCTCAAATTTTCCATTTGTTGCGTCGTCAGATGATCCGCTTGTTCCGCAAGCCACTCATCATCATGACGCCAAAATCTTTGTTGCGTCACAAGGAAGCTACGTCTTCTTTGCAGGACTTGTCCAAAGGTCATTTCCAGACCGTGATTGGTGATCAGGGTGACCTGGACTCCAGTAAGGTCAAGCGTGTGATTCTTTGTTCCGGTCGCGTGTATTACGACCTCGTCGCCGCTCGTCGTGAGCGCAACATCAAGGATGTTGCGATTGCACGTGTAGAGCAGCTGTATCCATTCCCACACAAGTCATTGAGCGCAGAACTGCGCAAGTATCCCAACCTGGCTGATGTGGTGTGGTGTCAGGACGAGCCGCAAAACCAGGGTCCTTGGTTCCAGATCCAGCACAACGTGCTGGAGAACCTGTCCGAAGGACAGCGTTTGGGTTATGCGGGTCGCCCGGCTTCAGCGTCTCCGGCCGTGGGCTACTACGCCAAGCACAACGAACAGCAAAAAGCGCTGATCGATGCAGCATTTGGCAAGCTCAAGGGTTTCGTAGTTACGAAATAAATACAGGACGCGGGTTGGCCGTGTTGGCTCCCCGCACTTGAACAAAGAATTCAAAAGGAAAATATTCCATGGCAATCGTAGAAGTGGTCGTACCACAACTGTCCGAATCTGTCGCCGAAGCAACGTTGTTGAATTGGTACAAAAAACCTGGTGACGCCGTAAAGCGCGACGAAAACCTGATCGACGTAGAGACCGACAAGGTGGTGCTGGAAGTGCCCGCACCCTCGGCTGGTGTGATCGTTGAAATTCTCTGCGAAGACGGTGCAACTGTTGTAGCGGGACAGGTCTTGGCAAAAATTGACACGGAAGCAAGTGCTTCCGCAAGCGCACCCGCAGCAGCACCAGCCCCGGCAGCGGCCGCTGCACCAGCGGCAGCACCAGCTCCAGCCCCGTCAGCCAGCGTAGATGGCTCTGTGGCCATGCCAGCTGCGGCCAAAATGATGGCTGAAAACAATTTGAGTGCGGGTCAAATCGCAGGCTCTGGTAAGGATGGTCGCATCACCAAAGGCGATGTGATCGGTGCCTTGAATGCACCCGCCGCAGCGCCTGCCTCGGCAGCAAAGCCCGCCGCTGCTCCAGCCGCCAAGCCGGTGAGTCTGTTGCCTGAGGTAAAGGCCCCTCTGGATCCCGCCACCTTGATTGAAGGTCGCCCTGAGCAGCGCGTGCCTATGAGCCGTTTGCGTGCCCGAGTGGCCGAGCGCTTGGTGCAGTCTCAGCAAACCAACGCCATTCTGACCACATTCAACGAAGTGAACATGAAGCCGGTCATGGACTTGCGCAACAAGTACAAGGACAAGTTCGAAAAAGAACACGGTGCCAAGCTTGGCTTCATGGGTTTCTTCGTGAAAGCCGCTGTGGCTGCCTTGAAAAAGTACCCTGTGTTGAATGCATCTGTTGATGGCAACGACATTGTGTACCACGGCTACTTCGACATTGGTATTGCGGTGGGTTCACCGCGCGGTTTGGTGGTGCCGATCATTCGCAATGCGGATCAAATGAGCATTGCCGACATTGAAATGAAGATTGCGGAGTTTGGGCAGAAGGCCAAAGATGGCAAGTTGAGCCTCGATGAGCTCACCGGCGGTACATTCTCGATATCGAACGGTGGCGTGTTCGGTTCCATGCTGTCCACCCCGATCATCAACCCTCCCCAGTCTGCGATTTTGGGTATTCACGCCACAAAGGAGCGTGCAGTCGTTGAGAACGGCGAAATCGTGATTCGTCCCATGAACTATCTGGCCATGAGTTACGACCACCGTATTATTGATGGTCGCGAAGCGGTACTTGGCTTGGTCGCCATGAAGGAAGCCCTGGAAGATCCAGCTCGCTTGCTGCTGGAACTGTGAGGGGAGATTCATGAGTACTCAATACGACGTAGTAGTAATCGGTGCGGGCCCTGGCGGCTATATTGCCGCCATTCGTGCAGGGCAGTTGGGCATGAAGGTGGCCTGTATCGAAGGAAATGCCTACGATGATCCCAAAGGGGAACCGCGACTGGGTGGAACCTGTTTGAATGTGGGTTGTATCCCCTCCAAGGCGCTGTTGGCTTCCTCGGAGGAGTTTGAGAAGATTGCGCACCATGCAGAAGACCATGGCATCACCGTCACGGGTGCAAAAATGGATGTGGCCAAGATGATCAAACGCAAGGATGACATCGTCACAAAAATGACAGGCGGTATCCAATATCTGTTCAAGAAAAACAAGGTCACACCCATCAAGGGTTGGGCCAGTTTTTCTGGCAAGGTGGATGGTGGGTTCGAGCTGACCGTGAAAAGCGCGGCTGGTGAAGAAAAGGTAACCGCCAAACAGGTGATCGTGGCGACAGGATCCAAAGCGCGTCATCTGCCTGGCATTACTGTCGACAACGAAATGGTTTGCGACAACGAAGGTGCACTCAAATTCAGTGCTGTCCCCAAGAAACTGGGTGTGATCGGCGCGGGTGTAATTGGACTCGAATTGGGTTCAGTCTGGCGCCGTCTGGGTGCAGACGT
The DNA here is from genome assembly GCF_001601825.1 of Limnobacter sp. CACIAM 66H1. Lineage (GTDB taxonomy): Bacteria > Pseudomonadota > Gammaproteobacteria > Burkholderiales > Burkholderiaceae_B > Limnobacter. The sequence continues at coordinate 22,994 of NZ_LUJK01000040.1, forward strand.
CACGGTACTTGAAGCCATGCCTAATTTCCTGGCAGCGGCCGATGAAGGTGTTGCCAAGGAAATGCAGAAGATCTTCACCAAGCAAGGTTTGAAGATGAGCATGGGTGTGAAAATTGGTGAAGTGAAAGCCAGCAAGAAAGGCGTGTCGGTGGCATACACCGATGCAGATGGTGCGGCACAGAAGCTGGACTGCGACAAGCTGATTGTGTCTGTAGGTCGCGTGCCCAATACCGACGGTTTGAACTTGGAAGCGGTCGGTTTGAAAACCAATGAACGCGGTCAAATCGATGTGGATGCACACTGCCAAACTTTGGTCGCCGGAATATATGCCATTGGCGACGTGATTCGCGGTGCCATGCTGGCCCACAAGGCAGAGGAAGAAGGCGTGATGGTTGCCGAGATCATGGCGGGACAGGCCGGTCATTGCAATTACGACACGATTCCCTGGGTCATTTACACCTCACCCGAAGTGGCTTGGGTTGGAAAAACAGAGCAGCAGTTGAAGCAGGAAGGTCGCAAATACAAGGCCGGTCAGTTTCCTTTCATGGCCAATGGTCGCGCACTGGGCCAGGGCGATTCACAAGGTTTTGTCAAAGTGTTGGCTGATGCTTCGACCGATGAAGTTCTGGGTGTACACATCATCAACAGCCATGCCTCCGATTTGATCGCCGAGGCGGTCATGGCGATGGAATTCAAAGCGTCGTCTGAGGACATCGGCCGAATTTGCCATGCGCACCCCAGCTTGTCTGAGGTGGTGAAGGAAGCGGCCTTGGCTTGTGACAAGCGTCAACTGAACGGTTAATATCAGGTTCAGTGTTAACTCACAACGGCTGGTGAATTATTTCATCGGCCGTTTTTAATTCCACAGATTCAAATTCATCATCGTGAACGTTCAGGAATATTACAAACAAACTTTGGCCGAACGTGGTTACCAGTCGGACGCCGCACAGCAAAAAGCGGTAGACCGCATGCAGCTTTTTTATGATGAGTTTGTTGAATATAAAAAAGCGCGTAGCAGCGTAATCAAAAAGTTCCTGAACCGACCTGCTGTGCCCAAGGGCTTGTATCTTTGGGGCGGGGTAGGCCGAGGTAAAAGCTTTTTGATGGATTGTTTTTACAACTCGGTCACTGTGCAGCGAAAGGTACGTTTGCATTTTCATGAGTTCATGCGGGGTGTGCATGCTGAACTCGATGATCTGAAGGGAGTTCAGGATCCACTTGACGAAGTCGCATCGCGAATCGCCAAACGCTACCGTTTGATTTGTTTTGACGAGTTTCATGTATCGGATATCGCAGATGCGATGATTCTTTATCGCTTGCTGGATGGTTTGTTTGCCAACGGTGTTACTTTCCTGATGACGTCCAATTACAAGCCCGATGACCTCTACCCAGATGGTTTGCACCGTGACCGCCTTTTGCCGGCAATTGCCTTACTCAACAAGCAACTGGATGTGATCAATGTCGACGTGGGGGTGGATTATCGTCGTCGTACATTGGAGCAATTGAATACCTACCTGATGCCGTTGGATGAAAGTGCAGACAAGCAGTTGACCGAGGATTTCAAGCGCTTGGCTGAGGTGGCTGACGAACCGGCAGAATTACAAATCGAATCTCGCGTGATCAAGGCGGTGCGACGTGCTGGCTCCGTAGTGTGGTTTGATTTCCCAACGCTGTGCGGTGGCCCGCGTTCCCAAAACGATTACCTTGAAATCGCGAGTCAATTTCAAACTGTGATTCTCAGCGGCGTACCCAAGATGGGCGCCGGTATGGCCTCAGAGGCCCGCAGGTTCACCTGGCTGATTGATGTGCTTTACGATCACAAAGTCAAGCTGATTATGTCGGCGGCTGTCGAACCGGAAGAGCTGTACACCGAAGGTGCAATGGCACATGAGTTTTTCCGCACGGTGAGCCGCATAGTTGAAATGCAGTCCAAGGAGTACCTGGATTCGCCGAAGCGAAACGCCGTGCGGCTTTGACTCTTCCTTATTTGCTTTCCTTTGCTTTTGCGAATGCGGCAGCAAATGCATTGTTGGCAAAACCTGCGCCTTTTTGTGAATTCAATCCAGCGTTTCCTCCGCGCCGTTCACCGCGTGAATTTCCGTGTGAATCGCCTGCACGGTTAGCTTGAACTTGTCGGCCAGCGTTCTGCCCGGGTGCGGCTCTTGGCACATCGTCGCCCATTTTCATGGTCAGTGAAATTCGTTTGCGAGGAATATCGACTTCCAGCACTTTTACTTTCACAATTTGCCCGGTTTTCACCACGCTGTGCGGGTCTTTCACAAAGGTGTTGGACAAGGCAGAAACATGCACCAACCCGTCCTGATGCACACCTATGTCTACAAAAGCGCCAAAGTTTGCTACGTTGGTGACTACACCTTCAAGCGTCATACCGGGTTTCAAGTCGGCCATGGTGTGTACTTTGTCATCAAACTTTGCGGTCTTGAAACTGGGGCGTGGGTCACGGCCAGGTTTTTCAAGTTCTACCAAAATATCCTGAACCGTGGGCAGACCAAAACGATCATCCACGAATTCGGTGGGTTTCAATTCCTTCAAAATTTCGCGATTACCTACCAGGCTGCCCACCGGCTTTTTTACCCTGGCTGCCATTTTCTCGACCACAATATAGGCCTCAGGATGAACTGAAGAGGCATCGAGTGGGTTTTCAGCGCCATGAATGCGCAAAAAACCCGCGGCTTGTTCAAATGTTTTGTCACCAAGCCTTGGTACTTTGCGCAAGTCTTCACGGCTTTTGAATTTGCCATTGGTGTTTCGGAAAGAAACCAAGGCTTTGGCCACAGAAGCATTGAGTCCTGATACGCGGGACAGCAGTTGCTCCGACGCTGTGTTCACTTCGACACCCACTGCGTTCACGCAATCTTCAACCACTGCGTCGAGTCGTCCGCTCAGTTGGCGCTGATCCACGTCATGTTGATATTGACCCACACCGATCGATTTTGGATCGATTTTGACCAGTTCAGCCAAAGGATCTTGGAGGCGGCGTGCGATGGACACCGCACCTCGAATGCTGACGTCAAGGTCTGGCAATTCTGCCGACGCCAAGGCACTGGCGGAGTAAACCGAGGCGCCTGCTTCGCTCACCATAACTCGTGTGGCTTTCAGGTCTTTGTGTTGCGCCAGCAGGTCAGCAACCAGCTGATCGGTTTCGCGGCTTGCAGTGCCGTTTCCAATGGCGATCAATTCTACATGGTGTTTCATGCAAAGCGCAGCAAGCAGTGCGATGGATTCATTCCATTGCCGACGAGGTTCATGTGGGTAAATCGTGGCGTGCTCAACCACTTGGCCGGTGCTGTCAATTACCGCCACTTTTACACCGGTGCGAATACCCGGGTCTAGTCCCATGGTGGCTTTACTTCCTGCCGGCGCGGACAACAGTAAATCTTTCAGGTTTTTACCAAACACCGTGATTGCTTCGGCTTGGGCGGCGTCACGCAGCGTGCCGATCACCTCACTTTCCAAAGTGCTGGCCAGTTTGATTTTCCACGTCCAGCGGCATGTTTCACTCAAGAATTTGCCCCGAGGGCTGTCATCGCGTTCAATGCCATGCAGACGGGCTATTTCCGATTCAAAAGGATGGGGTGCACGCGGGTTTTCGGCTTGCCATACTTCGGGCAGGTCTATCTTCAGTGTCAGAAACCCTTGTTCACGGCCACGAAGCATCGCCAACATGCGATGTGATGCTGTGCTGCCCAAGGGTTCTTGATGTTCAAAGTAATCTTGAAACTTGATGGCTTCACTGGCTTTTTCGGGTACCACCGCTGCTCGAATCGCACCCTCGGCTTTCAAACGGTTTCTTAGAAGCGCCAGCAAAGCTGCATTTTCAGAAAACTGTTCGGCCAAAATGTCGCGGGCACCATCCAGTGCTGCTTTGGTGTCGTTGATTTGATGTTCTGCATTCAGGTAAGCGGCGGCCAGTATTTCAGGCACTGCTTGTTTATTCTCAAGAATTTCATCGGCCAGTGGCTGCAAGCCTGCTTCGCGCGCTATTTGCGCACGCGTGCGACGCTTGGGCTTGTAGGGCAGGTAAAGGTCTTCCAGCGTCTGTTTGTTCTCCGCCTTTTCAATTGCTGCTTTCAGTTCAGGGGTTAACTTGCCCTGGCTTTCAATCGATTCAAGAATACTGCTGCGCCTGTCTTCCAGTTCGCGTAAATACACCAGGCGCTCTTGCAGGTCACGAAGCACGGCATCGTCCAGTCCACCAGTGGCCTCTTTTCGGTAACGGGCAATGAAGGGCACTGTGGCACCTTCGTCCAACAAATCGACTGCGGCCTTGATTTGTGATTGTGCGACACCCAATTCTTGAGCCAACTGGGCGATAATTCGATTTTGAACAAGCGACATGGATTCTGATCTATGAGTTTTCAAAGTAAGCAGGGCATTGTGCCACAGCTTAACAAGTGCATCGGCGTGGTGGCGCTTCGCCTGTTCACCATCGTTTTGCCAGCATCATTTTTGGTACTGACTGCCTGTAGCACTGTTCAGTTGCAGGCGAGTAAACCTCAGGCACCCAATACACTTGAGCAAGCACGTGCCTATGTGGCTGAGCGCGACAGGCAACTTGAGTTTCTGGAGTATGAATTGAACGAGCAGTCCCGGGCTTGTTACAAAAAGTTCTTTGTATCCAGTTGTCTGGATGAGGTGCGCTTGCAGGGCGCACAGATCAGGCGAGCTCATTTGGAAGTTCAAGGCAAGGCAGAGGACATGATTCGTCTCGACGAGTATGCGAATCGGCGGGCCCGAACCCCGAACTGACGCGCGGAACTAAAGCGCCTAACTCAATCGAGCTGCCGAATGGGTGATCCACTTCGGGTAGATTGTTTCCAGCCTCTGTTCACTTGCGGCTACAATGTTGTCAATACCGAGCCGGTTCAACCTGAATGCACATGGTCCACACTGAAGACATCGAGTCGATCAAACGACGAATCGTAGAATTGCAGGTCGAGCATCGCGATCTGGATCAGATCATTTCTATGCTGACCGCGCAAGCGGGTTTTGATCAACTGCAGGTTCGCAGGTTGAAAAAACGGAAATTGCAAATCAAGGACTCAATTACCCTCTTGCAAATTCAGCTAGAACCCGATATTCCCGCCTAATTTTTACTTCCAAATTTACCCGTAGCCTGCATGTTTGATTTTTCTGAACCCTTGAATGAGGCCTTTGCCCCAAATGGAGCTCTGGCCCGCAGATTGCCTGGGTTCAGCGCACGTGAATCGCAAATTGAAATGGCCCAGGCAGTGGGCCATGCGATCGAATCACAAAGTGCTTTGGTGGTTGAAGCAGGCACAGGTACAGGTAAAACCTTTGCCTATGTAGTGCCCGCCTTGCTTTCAGGACGAAGGGTTTTGTTGTCCACAGCCACCAAAACTTTGCAGGATCAACTTTTTAATAAAGACCTGCCCTTGGTTCGTGAGGCTTTGGGCGTACCCGTGAATGTGGCTTTGCTGAAGGGTCGCCAAAATTATGTGTGCCATTTTCATTTGGAGCGTGCGCTCAAAGAGGCACGTTTGCCGTCTCCCCGCGAAGTGGACCATCTGCAAAAAGTAAAAGTATTTGCGGGTCGCACTCAGTCCGGTGATCGGGCCGATTGCGCCGGGGTGCCCGAGGACTCAGCCGTGTGGAGCTGGGTTACATCCAACAAAGACAACTGCCTGGGCGGCGAATGTCCCAACGCTTCTGAATGCTTCGTGAACAAAGCTCGCCGTGATGCACTGGATGCCGAAGTGGTTGTGGTGAATCATCACTTGTTTCTGGCTGATCTTGCACTGAAAGAAGAAGGAATCGCCGAGTTGCTTCCGGCTTGTGATGTGATCGTTTTCGACGAAGCGCACCAGTTGCCCGACATTGCAACCAGCTTGCTAGGGCAGGCCATATCGACGGCTCAGTGTCAGGAGTTTTTGCGTGACGTGCTGATTGAGGGTCGAACTTCCAGCGCAGATGCTGGCGATTGGGATGCCGTGCTTCGCCCCATGGAGTTGGCGCTCAAGGAAATTCGACGCATTGTAGGCACCGAAATTGATTCCGCTCGTTTTACGCATGCCCAGTTTTTGGCGTTAAATGGCGTTCATGCTGTTTGCACAGACTTCGCGAACCGCTTGGAAGCTTTGATTGAGATGATCAGTCCTTTGTCGGTACGCAACGAATCCTGGGTAAAACTGATGGGGCGCGCGAGTGAGTTGTGTCTGCGTTGGCAAGACTGGTTTTCCCCGGCCATGGCGCAAGCCGATGAACAGTCGGTGCGTTGGGTGAGTGTCTCGACCAACGTAGTGCAATTCTGTGATTCGCCGCTGGATGTGTCCAATGCATTTGCCAAGCTTTACGCCGAGCAGCCCAAGGCGTGGATTTTTACCAGCGCAACCTTGAGCATTAAAGAAAGTTTGCAGCACTTCACCTTGCAAGTGGGTCTCGATGATTGCCAGCAGTTGCTGTTGCCAAGCCCGTTCGATTATGAATCGCAAGCGCTGCTGTGCGTACCCGACAGTTTGCCTTTCCCCAACGAACCACAATTCAGCAAAAAGCTGTGTGATGCCGTGTGGCCGCTGCTGCAAGCCAGTGAGGGAGGGGTATTTTTCCTGTGTACCAGCCACCGCGCGGTAAAACAGGTTGGCGAGTACCTGCGTGAACGTATTGAGAATGATGAACTGGATTGGAGTTTGCTGGTGCAGGGAGAGGCCTCGAGGGCTGAATTGCTGGATCAGTTCAGGGTATTGAACAATCCGGTTTTGGTGGGTGCTGCCAGTTTTTGGGAAGGGGTCGATATTCGAGGAGAAGGCTTGCGCCTCGTTATTATTGACAAACTGCCATTTGCGCCACCTGATGACCCGGTGTTTCAAGCCAAAAGCGAGTTGATTAAAAATCGTGGAGGCAATCCTTTCCAGGATTTATCGCTGCCTGATGCCGCGATTGCGTTAAAGCAGGGAGCAGGCCGCCTGATTCGCGATGAAACTGATTGGGGGGTTCTGCTGATTGGTGATCGCCGCCTGGTTGAAAAAGGGTATGGAAAGCTGCTTTGGCGAAGTTTGCCCCCGTTTAAGCGCACCCGGGAATTGGGTGTCGCAATAGAGTTTATGCGGGACAAACGCTCCAAATAGCGGTTCGAGACAATCATGGGCAAGAAAAAAGGATCCTTCGAGGATCCTTTTTTCATTCGACTGCCCAGCAATTTAGTCTTTCCAGACTTGCCACCATTTGGCTTCCGCTTTTTCCTTCTCGGGAAGATCCATATTCCAGTAAGGACTGTCCTTGAAGTTCAGGTTGATTACACGTTTGGTGTCTGCCGCCAGGGCGGTCATATTCAGTTTCTCGTAGCTGCGCAGGCTGATAAACAGCGCTTCTTCAATGGAGGGAGTCTGTTCGAACCGGCGTACTACTTCTTGAGCGCGGTTCACTGCGGCCAGGTACGCACCGCGCTTGTAGTAATAACGGGCCACATGCAATTCGTTTTGCGCAAGTGCATTCACCAGGTATTGCAAGCGCGATTTGCTGTCTTCGTAATATTTGCTGTCAGGAAAGCGGCTGACCACTTCTTTGAAGGCATCGAATGCGGCGCGGGTGCCTTTGGGGTCGCGGGCGCTTTGATCTTCACCCGACAACAATGCAAAAATGCCTTTGTCTTCGTTGAAGCTGATCAAACCACGCAAGTAGTAAACGTAATCCAGGTTTTGGTGGTTTGGGTACAGTTTGATGAAGCGATCCGTTGCCGCCAATGCCTGGGCATTGTCACCGGCCTTGTAATAGGCAAATGCGGTGTCAATTTGTGCCTGTTGTGCAAAACGCCCATAGGGGTAGCGTGCTTCCAGTTTTTCAAGCAATTCAATACCGCGCTCGTAATTGCCAACGTCGATTTCAGCCTTGGCTTCTTCGTACAGGCGGGCAGGGCTCCAGCCCTCGGTTTCATCGAATTGTTTTGCTGAGCCGCATGCAGCCAGCGCGAAAATCAACGCGGGGATCAGGAATAACTGCGATAATGTGCGCAGCCAAGTGGTGCGCGGGGCCAGTGTGGTTTTGTTCATGTGATTTCGAAACCCGAAGTGTCCCTGTTTGATCATCAATGGTTTTCCATTATATCGGGCAAAGCCCGTGCCGCCCACCAGCGGCATACTCAATTGAAAGATTCGATTTTAATTTATGACGTCCCAAATTCAAGCCGACGCGGAAAACGCGCAACCCGATCAACCGTTACTTGCCAGGGTGCCCATGGAATTGGGAGGCTCTCGATTGGACAAAGTGATAGCCGAGTTGTTCCCGCAGTACTCGCGTTCCCGCCTGCAGGGCTGGTTGAAAGAGGG
>NZ_LUJK01000040.1:31916-32972 GCF_001601825.1 Limnobacter sp. CACIAM 66H1
GACCGGCACGCCGGCGATGTTCAGCACACCGCCATAATTGCTCTGGACCAACACGCCGAGAGTGTAACCGCCTTGTGTACTCGCCAGCTTGCGCGAGGCAGTGCCGATCCCTCCCTTAAATCCGAACGCCACCGTTCCGGTACCCGCGCCGACCGACCCTTCGGCGATCGCTCCGCCTGTCGCGCCTTCGATCGCGCGTCGGGCGTCGGCTACCGTCACGCGGCGACGTCGGATGTCGTTGAGAACGCCGTCGTTCGTTTCGCCGACGACCGCGTTGACCGACCGGACAGCCTCATTGCCCGGTTGAGTGAGCGTCCAATCGATCGCCGCCGCCGCGGCTTCGGGGACGTTGAGCGTGTTGGTCAGCAGGATCGGTGTCTCTGTTTCGCCGAGCTCTACAACTTGAGTAGAGCCTGCAAACTTCCCGAACGCATTGAAGGCAACAAAGCCGGCCGGAACGCGCGAGCGAAAGAGATTGCCCCCGTGTGGCAGAATCGCCGTGACGCCGGTATGGATGTCTTTGCCTTCCTCGATCGTGACGTGGCCGACCTTGACCCCGTCAACATCGGTAATGGCGTTTAATGGACCCGGCTCGAGAACGCCGATGATCACGCCAGCATCGCGGGCCCGTTCGACGGGCGGCACAGGGGCGGTCATGGCCAGAAAACCTAGCGCTGCAATCACCTTGCTCAAAATCATAGGTACCCCTTGTCAGGTCCGCGCTCGACTCCGTCAAATCAAAAATGCTGTCGAATGGCCGTGGCGAAGAAGGGGGACGGTTGATGGTCATAGGCGCGCGTACTCGGCCGCTGCAATGCGACGCGCGATGTCCCGCAAGCTCCTTTCGCGGCCTCAAGCTGTGTCCGGGCGGCCACGCCCTCGAGTATTCAGCAGCCGTGGCTGCGGCGCACGGCGTTGCATAGCGGTTTAGCGACAAATTAAGGTTCGTATGCGTTGGTTTGGAGCAAAGGCCGATCGTTCGACACGCCCTCACGTCTCCGCCAGCGTGTCGGCCACGATCCGCCACACCCGGGGATTGATGCCCAAGCCCAGATG
>NZ_LUJK01000041.1 GCF_001601825.1 Limnobacter sp. CACIAM 66H1
ATAAAATAGGTTAATAACCGTCCAAGGATGTGTTGTTTACCGTTTGTTATAAACCATGGTGGTCGAGGTAATAGGCTAAAATTCAAAGACAATTAAATTCCTCGGAAAAGGACGCCAAGGCGCTTGAACAACTGTTTTTTTCAGTACGCTCTAGCATCCAGGTGTTGTGCACCGTACCTATGCCCGATCCTGGTTTTTTCAAACTGGCACCGGGAAAGGCACCCCAAGGGCAGGCGTTGAGAAGAAAGGCTAATCCAGTCCATGTATTAATCGCGATGGTGCCATAACGAAGTTGGCCTAGAAGCGATTCAAATTTTTCACGTCCAATTTTTTTAATGGTTGCAGGGTGGATCACGATGTTCGCCCCTAAAGTACCGTGTAATTTTTCATTCGCGAAATCAATGGCTGAGGCCAGGTAGTTTTTGGGGCATTCACCTGACAAAAATTTGATTGTGAAGGCAGGAGCAAACACTTCATTGTTGGCCAGCCATTCAGATTCGCCCTGATCAAAGTCGGCCACCAAAAAGGTCAGCCTTCCAAATTGATCAAAAGACTCTATGCCACCATGCGCTCGAAAATCAGCGCAGCGCTGTTGACTGCCAGGATAATATTGCTCACGTCCACCGTGGGATGTCATGATGGACTTTAACTCACGAAGTAGTACCTCTGTTCCTTCCCACCCCTCTGGCACTATGAGCGTTTGCATGGCCACGCAGTTGTAACCGGAATTTTGCATTTTTTGTGTCGCAATCTGCTCAGCCTGAAAGCGAATGTCCGCTTTTGTCCATGAACCAGGCACCACAATGGTCGGGCAAACTGCACCTAGCTCGGAAGTAATGCGCCGGGTATTACGCGGTTTGTCGTTTTTCCTGTTGTTGTCTGCCTCCTTCCCCTCACCCCATACGATCAGGTCATGCGTGGCGGCAGCGCCCGTAATGTGAATGCTCTCCACTAAGGGATGTTCTACCAAATACGCCCCCAGTTGGTTTCCGCCGCGCACAATCCGAAGAGCATTGCGGTCAATTAATGGTTTGAACGCAGCGTGCAAATAATCAAAAAGATAATCATTGATCGGGTTGAGTTTAAGCAACACGACCTCGTTTTCAACAAAGAGTTTGTGGAGTGCGTCCAATGGACTGATCGCTGCCACATTGCCTGCTCCTAACACCAAGGCCAGTTTTCCAGATCTTTCACCGGCTGGTAGATCATAGGCTGAGGCAGCTTCAATCGAAACTTCATTTACGCCGCGCTGCATCCAAACCTCTGCCTTCACACCTGATAAAAGAAGTTTGTCCCAAGGGTATGCGGGAATACTTTCAAAGCAAGTTGACCTTTCGCGACTCGGCGATAGGGTAGTTGCGCTAGAAAGGCCTTGTTTTCCATTTTGGAGAGTGTTTCAATAAGGCCATTGCAAGTGGCCATTACTGGCAACGGACCTGCTAACCATTCTTCCCCTTTCAATGTAGAGCTTGCAGGTAAACGCTTGCGACGTGCTGCAATTTCAGCCCAGCCCTCAGATTGTTGAAGAAGCGCAGTCTTGATTTCTTGAAGAATGAAAATGCGAACGGTACAGTCGGTACGGGCCCATTCATGTTTGTTCCCATCGAGAACCAACAAAGCGTCGTCACAGCGTTGAGTCTCTTCGGAAGCAGTTTTCTCTCCAGGTATAAGGTTTTGAACGGACATCTGCTCTATCGATAAATTACCTAACGACTCAGACATAACTCATCTCCTTCTCATTAATCTGAGGGCTTGTACTTGTTTTGGTGATTCGATTCTTACCGAGGATCATATCAGCCGCTTTTTCGGCAATCATGATTGAGGGTGCATTTGTATTGCCAGAAACCAAGGTGGGCATCACGCTCGCGTCTACCACTCTTAGTCCCTGCAGCCCATGCACACGTAGTTGCGCATCCACAACCGACATTGTGTCGGTTCCCATTTTGCAAGTTCCTACAGGGTGATAGATGGTGTCGGCTCTAGCGCGTATTTTTGATTCCCACTGAGAATCGCTCATGCCTTCATGCACGTCGAAAAGTTCTTTATGTCGGTAGTTCTCTAATGGTTTTTGCATCAAAATTTCACGGGTGATTTTTGCTCCCTTGATCAAAGTTTCCAGATCCCTGTGATCCGATAGGAACTTTGGATCGATCCCTGGATCATCCAAAGGATCCGCAGATTGCAAGAAAACTTCTCCTCGAGAATAGGGACGAAGCGCGCACACATGGCAAGAAAAGCCGTAGCCTGAATGTAGTTTGCGCGCGTGGTCCTCCACTATAGAAATTACAAAGTGCAATTGTAAATCTGCACGATCAATTGACTTCGATGATTTCAGAAATGCAGCTCCTTCCGCAAAAGGCGAGGACAGCATACCGGTGCCATTTCGACGCCACGAAGTAAGGTGCTTGAATAATCCCAGCGCGCCTGCCAAACCCAATCCAAAGTTGTCAGTATCAAGGGATTTGAATGCCAGTGTGAAATCCAGATGATCCTGCATGTTCTGCCCGACACCTGCTAACTCGTGCACCATGCTAATGCCATAGGGGGTGATGTCTTGTGGTCTACCAACACCGGATAACTGTAAGAGTTGAGGGGAGCCAAAAGCACCAGCAGAGACGATCACCTCGCGACGGGCTTTAACTAGAAACTCCTTGCCGCTGTGGCGATAAAAAACACCCTTTGCACGCTGATTCTCCAAAAGAATGCGACAGGCATGAGCGTTTGTAAGCACCGTTAGGTTTGAACGCTCGGTCATTATGGGATGAAGGTAAGCGGCGGCCGCTGAGCAACGTTCACCGTGCTTATTCGGGTCATGAAATTGTGTTACCTGGTATAGCCCGGTACCCTCATTGTCACCGGTATTGAAGTCTTGCTGCTCTGGTAGTCCCCAGGCTTTTGCTGCTTCAACAAACGCGCGAGTCACCGGTCGTGGGCTGTTCTGATCCGACACATGAAGTGGTCCGCTGGCCCCGTGAAATGGATCAGCACCTCGCTCGTTGTTTTCGGCATCTTTAAAGTAAGGCAATACACTGTCCCAGTCCCAACCATCACAACCCAGGTTTGCCCAGCCATCGTAATCCTGTCTTTGTCCTCGGATGTATAACATGGCATTAATCGCTGAAGAACCCCCCCAGCGCCTTGCCGCGAGGCTGATAGCCAATACGCCCGTTTAAACCGGGCTGAGGCACTGTATTAAAAGCCCAGTTGTTCAGTTTTCCGTGCCCGGGAACCATCGCAACCATTGCAGCAGGTGTTCGAATCAAGGAATTGTCTCCACGACCACCAGCTTCAAGAAGGCACACTGTTACTGACGAATCTTCGCTCAAGCGCGCTGCCAGAGTTGCTCCGGATGAGCCTCCACCCACGATTACAAAATCGAATTCCATAATAATCTCCAAACTAAGAATTAGTTGCTTCTCTCAAGTCGAATACTTGATCGAATCAAGAGACCATTGGCGGGGGTCATAGTCGACCAACTCTTTAATTCCACTTCGCTGATTGGCACGAAGAGCCAAGATTTGTTCCTCCGGGGAAGCAAAGTGTCGGTCCCACTCAACTAGTTTTGATGTCATGAGCTTGTGCCAAAGGGGCGGGCAAAGCGTCAAAAAAATTGTGGTTAGGTATCCGCCGATCATCACAGGCGCATCAGGCAGTGGCATCAAGTTCTGGTAGGGCACTTCGCCTTGTGCATGATGATGCGAATGACGACTCAGGTTGAACATGCCCCATGATGTCATTCGACGGTTCGTATTCCAGGAGTGACGTGGCTGAACAGGCTGTTCAGGTAAGCGCACCATGCCGTAATGCTCCATGTAGTTCACGATTTCAAGTAAGGATTTGCCAAATAAAGCGGCCAAGCTAAAACATAGTGCGCCTGTCCAGCCCGCAACCGAAAATGCAGCTACATTCAACACCACGCTCATGAGCAGGCCTCGAATGTACGCATTGTGATAAGACATTACTGGGAGTCCCTTTTTATTCAGGCGTTCAGCTTCAATTTTTGCAGCACTGATATTTCCCTTGATAGTTGAGAGCACTATGTGAAGATATACATTGCGTCCACGTGGTGCTGTCGCTGGATCATGCTCAGTTGACACATAACGATGATGACCGTACACATGCTCAATGGCAAAGCCCGCATCGTAACTAAACGCCAGAAGCCAACGCCCAACCCACAACGAAACGGGATCCCATGTCCGATGCGTTAATTCATGAGCAACCACAGTGCCCATGATTCCAATCAAATAGCCATAGTAAATAATCCCTGAAAATAGCGATGTACAGACGAGGTTGCCTCCCGCGCCGCAAAGACGTCGTAACTGGTAAGACCCATGACAAATTCACCTAGACCAAGTGGATCTCCTGTCGACATCGTCCACATAAAGCAAAAACCAATCAACAAAAGGAGTGGCAAAGCTAACCACAATTGAACGGTCAAAATCCAGGGCTTGCGGTACTCGGGTGTCACTGTGTCGTCGCCCGTCAACATGTCTCCTAGAACATAAAAGCCCAACAAACTCGCAAAACCCGCAGTGATCCAAGCGCCACCCGCCAAATATGCAACGACTGCGATTACTCCCATCAAATGAAACATCATGAACTTCAGATAATCACCAATGGTCGCCGGAGTTCTCTCAATCAAGGGCAAACCAACCGCTCCATAAAAGCCAGTGTTCATAACCTCTCGAACTACGAAGCGATCTGCATAAATACCTTGTGCTGCAAGCTTGTTCTCCTTTAATTCCTTAATTGCAGCATCAATCATTTGAGGCGGACCACATAAGTAGGCTTGGGTGGCACCCGCAGCTTCCCTACGAATATGGTCCGTTACCAAGCCACGCAAGCCATTCCAGTTGTGATTGGAATTATCTTCACTAAGAATGGGAACAAACCGAAATCCAGGCCAATTCTTTGTGTAAGCGTCAAGGCGATGTAATTCGTATAGATCTTGTTCGGTGCGTGCACCGAACAACAGCGTAACGGGGCGCCGATCACCCTTGCGCTCCATCTCCTCAAGCATCCCAAGTATTGGAGCCAGGCCACTACCACCGGCGATAAATACAACCTTTTCTCCACCCTCACGTAGCCAAAAGTCTCCACCGGGACCTCGTACGGTTAGTATTTCCCCTTCGACCAGCTTATCGAATACATAAGTTGAAAACCGACCACTAGGCACTCTGCGAATGGTGAAGCTGGCCAGACCTTGGTTGTCTGGTGCATTTGAAAATGAATAACTACGAGGTGCGTTTTTGACAGAATCCAGCGTCAACTCGGCGAATTGGCCGGCCTTGTAATTGATTGGCTGATCAAGTTGCACGTCAATTCTCGCTATGTCGTGTGTCAAGAACTCGCGCTTCACAATGCGTCCCGCTACTGGCGAAGAAGTAATCGCGGCGCTCTCGTCCATTTCCACTTCAATGTCCGACTTCAAGCGACTTTGACAAGCCAAAATGTAGCCTTCAGCAATCTCTTCCTCAGAGAGCAGGTACGCGCTCTCAGTCAACTCCTGAACCCTGCCGTCCTTGAGCTTACACTTGCAGGAACCACATCCTCCAACTCTGCAAATATTGGGAATTTCGACGTTTTGACGCAAAGCAGCTAGAAGTAGCGTTTCGTCGGCTTCAACATGAATGAGTTTGCCGTTTATATTGGCTTTGTGGGTTGAGCCTTTGTTTAGAAATTGAAGCATGTCCGCCTCCAAGTGATTTTTATAATGTGAGAAATGGCGATAGACCAAATGAGAATTATTATGCGGAGGGGGTCATTTTCTGCAAAGAGGTGCGTCGGACAAAAAAGGGGTCTTTTTCCGCCAATCTTATGCAGTAGTCGTTTGATTTACCTTTGAAGGAAGCTAACTCTTACATACTTCAGATTAAAGAAGTTAACGCGATGTTCAGATCTCTCAACTTCTCGGCACTGACGTCCTTACCCTCGTAAACGAGCCGCTTACCGACCATAAAAGCCAATGGCATGTTGACTGCGTCAACAGCAATTAGACGACCTTCCCTGATATAGAAAACCGCAAATGCATCACCCTCGATGTCGCGGCGAACGACGCGTTCATCATGGTTCTGTGACAATCCCACCATTTGCAGGCGAAGGTCATATTGATTCGACCAGAACCATGGGACGTGGTGGTACGGTTTGTCCTCTCCCATCAGGGTAGCCGCCGCTGTACGGGCTTGTTCGACAGCGTTGGCGACCGATTCGACCCGTTGCATTTGTTTGAAAAAAAGATTTCGGTGGCGGGTACAGTCGCCGATAGCCAGGATGGAGGGATCATTGCTGCGGGTATGTTCATCCACTAAAATACCGTCATCACAAGCCAGTCCAGCGGACTCTGCCAGTTTGGTTTCTGGTACTACTCCTACAGAGACGAGCACAATATCGGCTGGCAAGGTATTCCCGTTCGCCACTACTACGCCAGTCACATGACCGAGACCGTCAGTTGCGAATTCGGTAGCCGTGGTGGTCAACCGCACATCCACTCCCGCGCTGCGGTGCTTTGAATAAAAGAACTCTGAGATCTCTGGTCCTGTGACACGTTGCAATAGGCGTTCTGAGGATTCGAGCACAGTGACGACTAGGCCTGCCTTGATGGCGATTGCTGCCACTTCTAGGCCGATGTAGCCGCCACCAACGATCACCAGCCGTTTACCCGGATTTAGTTGATCACGCAGGACATCGGTGTCGGCGATATCGTGCAGATAATGAATTCCCTTCAAGTCCGCGCCGGGTACTTTCAGACGTCGCACCCGTGACCCAGTGGCCAGGACGAGTCGATCGTATGTCAGAGTGCTCTGATCAGACAAGAGAATGGTTTTATTGCTCCGATTTATCTGCTCAACGCGCACGCCAAGTTTAAGCTGGTGGCCCGCGTTCTCGTATACCGACGATGGTTTCAAGTACAGCGACTCTCGGTCAACACTACCCGCCAGGTAATTCTTCGACAGAGGTGGGCGCTGGTATGGGGGGTAGGGCTCATCTCCTACCAGTACTATATTATGCGGGTATTTTTTCTGGATTAATGTGGTCAGTAGCGCGCCTGCTGCATGCCCACCTCCAACGACAACTGTCGTCTCTTTTTCTTTCGTTGTCATGAGCGCCCTCTCCAACACGTTATTGAGACCGGATTATCCAGCTGGACAATATTATGATTGCGCCCCCCTAACAGCGGTCGGGCGTCTCTGTTTGCTTGTAAAGGAATTAACTTGTATTCTGCGTCAAAGAGATTATCGCAGTGGGGTCAATTTAACCATCATCTCCGAATAGCCACGCACGAAGTTCGACTGCACTCGTTCGGGCTCACCAACAACTTCTATGTTTTCAAAGCGCTTGAGTAATTCCTCCCACAGGATACGCAGTTGTAGTTCGGCCAGACGGTTGCCCATGCATCGGTGAACGCCATAGCCGAACGACAGGTGGTTACGTGCGCCAGAACGGTCGATGAGGAATTGATCCGGATCCGTAAACTTGCGCTCGTCCCGATTTCCCGATGCATACCACATCACTACTCGATCACCTTTTTTGATAGTCCGTCCCCCAAGCTCAACGTCTTGCTTGGCGATTCGGCGCATATAGGCCAAAGGTGTTTGCCAGCGGATGATTTCCGACACCATGTTTGGAATTAGCGCAGGGTTTGCTTTGAGCTTCTTGAACTCTTTCGGAAACTGGTTCATGGCTAGTAAGCCTCCACTCATGGAGTTGCGGGTAGTGTCATTACCACCGACGATGAGTAGTGCCAGATTGCCAATAAACTCCATCGGACGGTTAATCAAGTCACGAGTATCCTCACTGCTTTGCAACAAGCTGATCAAATCAAAGCCTGGCGCCTCACCTGCGGCGCGGCGTGCCTGCTTATCTCGCCAAAGTCGTGAAAAATCGCGGGCCATGTCGGCGGCAGCGTCGAACATGGCCTCCTCGTCGGTGAACTCGCCACCGGTGGCTGATGCGGCACCAGCTAAAAGGTCTGACCAGTAAATTAGTTTGTCACGTTCGTCGTAAGGGAAATCCAAAAGCGTGGCCAGCATGCGTCCGGTTAGCTCCTTTGATACCGTTGGTACCCAGTCAAAGGGTTGGCCCACGGGAAGACTGTCGAGCACATCCCCTGTGCGAGACCGGATTAGGCTCTCCATTTCTTTCAGGTTCTGAGGAGCCACTACGCCTTGCACGGAGCTCCGCTGTGCATCGTGTTTTGGTGGATCCATGGCGATGAACATTTCCACCGAGAGGCCTTCAGGGGGATCGCCAAGGATGATGACCGGCTCGGCGGAAAACAGGTCATGGTGTTTATCGACGAACAGGATGTCCTCATAGCGAGTCACCGACCAGAACGGACCGAATGGACTGTTTTTCTGGAAGTGCACCGGGGCTTCATCACGCAGTCTCTTGAAATAGGCCCGCCATTGCCCTTGCCTGTACAAAAACGGATTGCTCACGTCAATGTCATCAATTCGTAGTGTACCTACGTCTGGCAGCGGGTATTCAACAAAGCTTGGCGTGGGCCTGCGCGCGCCAATTGTTTTCTTTTTGGCACGCATCAAAAATTTCAGACCCTGAATTTGCAAATGCATTGGTATCACCTTGGCGGTGGCATTAATCACTCTGGTCTGAATTTGGTCAAATGTTTTGGATTGTGTTGACATGGGGCTCTCCGATATTTACATCTGAAATTCTGGGAGTCGAACGGTCATGCCGTCCATCGCTTCAGTGGTTTTAACTTGGCAGCCCAAACGTGAGGTTTTTGCCCGCTCTGGCGTCATCGATAGCATCTGCTCTTCCCCATCACCGAATGAACCGATCTTTTCGAACCATTCATCTGCGACTATGATGTGACAAGTGCCACAGGCGCATTCCCCGCCACAGTCCCCATCGATTCCTGGAATGGCGTTATCGACTGCGATTTGCATCAATGATGATCCAGCCTTGAATTCGATAACGTGAGTTGTATTGTTATGCTCAATAAAAATGATTTTGCCCACTGCGTTTCTCCTACTAGTAACTATCATCGCTAGTGATAGTAAATTGCCGTCAACACAACGGCGAGGTCATTTCTTGACGGCACCGGGTCATTTCAAGACAATGCAGTTATTCTCATCCTTGATAGGTGGCGCTGATGACGCGGCAAGCGAATATTTCCCAAAACCTTACAGCCGATATCCCATCAAATTACTCACGACTTATTGCCCGTGAGCTGGATCTGACGGCTAGACAGCTACCAGTTCTGTTACGTGGAACGGGACTCGGAGTTAGACAGTTTCTGAGGGAGGATGGCTTGCTCTCGGCAACTCAACAAGTTCTGATTTTGCGAAATGCGTTGGTGTTGTCTGGCCAGCCCGAATTTGGTTTAATGTTGGGCAAGCGCCTCACGCCGGCGACGCATGGTGCTATGGGGTTTGCCGCTTCAAGCAGCCCAAATTTACTCAGTGCGCTACAGGCTATACATATATTTCTGCCAACGCGGGTAAGCGTCATTGAATTAAATTTGCAGCAAGTTGAAACTCACCTCGAATGCACACTGCATTTTCGGATGTCGCTTGATGCTGACATACAGCGTTGCATGGCAGATACGATAATTAAAGTTCTTCTGGAGTTTGGTGAATTCATTATTGGTCGACCTCTAAATGAGGCTGAAATATTTTTCCCCCATCAGGCACCCGAGTACCATGCGCTGTACTCCGACTATTTGTCGGGGCAGATTCTCTTTAATTGCGATCATTTAAAACTCAGGTTGCCGATGGCGTTGTGTCTGGAGCCGAACGCCTCTGCCAATCATGAAAGCTATCGCTTTGCTCTGCAGCAGTGTGAATCCATGCTCGCGCAACTTCAGACTCACAAACCTAGCTATCAGACGAGAATTAAAAAGATGATGTTGTCCCGTCCGCCCGGAACCCTTAATGAAGATGAAGCGGCAGCTTCTCTATTCATGAGCAAGCGCACCATGGCACGTAAACTCAAAGAGGAAAACACCGGATTCCGGCAAATCCGAGATGAGATTATGTCTCAACAGGCTGCAAGCTACCTGTGCGACAGCAGGTTATCCATTGAGAACATCGCTGTGTTGATGAACTATCATGATAGTGCCAACTTCAGGCGTGCTTTTAAGCGCTGGTTTGACCAACCGCCAGAGACGTTCAGGCTAAATACCAAACCTCAGGCTATGCAATTTAGTTGATTTATGATCTAAATCAACGGTTGATTGAGCTGCTTTAACCGGTGCAAGTGTTCGCCCTGAGCATTTTGATTGATCAAACCTTTGATAATAGCTTGCCAGACGAAATTGCCAATGTCGTTCGGTGTATGGGAGCCATTTGGATCAAACCATGTTGCAACCCAGTTGAGGGCACCAAGGCCAATCAGTCGAAGAAGACGACTATCCACGTCTTTCTGAATAACTCTCTGGCTGATCATTGTTTCGAGAATATCTATCCAAAGAGACTCGTACTGGTCACGCAGTTTTATGATTTCCTTCCGTGCCTCTGGACTCAAGGCTCGCCATTCAAACAGCAGCACATAGACCATGTCGGAATCACCCAGCAGAGCTCGAAGATGTGCATTGATGCAAAGACGCAACTTCTCGACTGGGTCATTCGAACTGGCATAGGCCAATTCTACCTCTTCTGTTACCAGGTAAATTCCACGGCGCATCAGTTCAACAAGAAGTGCCTCCTTGGTGTTGTATCGATAATAAAGGCTGCCTGGCAGCATATTGCAAGCTTCAGCGATTTCCTTAAGTGAGGTTTTCTCAAATCCCTTTTCGCGAAAAAGTCGTGCTGCATTTGACAAAACATTGCCCTGATCATCCAGTTTACTATCGGGTATGGGCGGTTTTTGAACCATAGTTTGTACATCTCCTAAGTGGGGACATTGTATTTCTCATCATTGTCAAAATGGACCGAATCTACACACAAATAATATTCCATTGTGTAAGTCGTTGCCCTTCCGCTTGAACATATTCTTGACTTTAGTTGGTTCACCAACCAAAATTAAGATGTGTGTAAACTTTTAGGCGATTACTATCAATGGCAATAATTGCTTTTGGTCTTTTTTATGCCAATCCCAAATGTTAATGAGCGATCAAATCTGATGACTGAGCCAAACAAAGTTCACCAATGTGGTGCCGTAGAGACTGCGCGGCGTTTTACCGAGCAGGTCCCTCACAACAGCGATCTAGGTATGCAGGTAGTCTTTGTGAATGGCAGTAAGGTGTGTATGCGTCTAACCCCACAGGCATGGATGTTCGCCGATTCCGAAAAAAGGGAAGTAAGCACGAGTATTTTGTATTCACTAGCTGACTCGGCCAGCGGTCTTGCGGTATTCGCTGAGGCACAGGAGCTAACTCCTATAGCTACGTTGAGTTTGCATATGGATTACCTAAGACCCGCTGTTGATAGTCATTCATTGTTGGCGGTGGCCACTTGTCGCCATCTTATGGACGACGTAGCCTTCATCTATTGTGAAATCTTCTGTGAAGGTGATGATGTGCCGCTAGCAACAGGTAGTGCCACATTTATAAGAAATACCCAAGGCCAACGCTTCCAAGTGGCTGAGGCTTCAAGGGGAAGAGCATGAGTCGTACTGTCGATCCTGCTCATCCTCGTCCCACCCCATTTGATGGAAAGAGCGAGTATGACGCTTGGCAGACCTTACTTGATAGTATTCCATACTCACGGCATTTAGGACTCGAGGTTCAACAACACAATGAGGCGATATTTGTTCAACTGCCTTACCGTGACGCTTTTATTGGTAATTTCATGTTGCCAGCACTACACGGCGGTGTAATCGGAGCCTTGATTGAGATTACAGCGCGTATCGCTGCCCAAAGAGAAGATACGCAACTACGCAGCCCCCGTATTCTGGGAAGCAACATCCACTACCTTCGCTCAGCCACGGCGCAAATTACTTTCGCGAACGCGGAGATTGTGCGTCAAGGTCGGCGTACCAGTTTGGTGAGGGTGAGCTGTTGGCAGAGTGAAAGGACTGCACCGATCGCAAACGGAGTTGTTCAGTTGCTGTTCTCTACTTCCGGGAAGAATCAAGATGGTATTGGTAACAAATAAATCATGTTCTGTCGAACGAGACGGATTTCTCGCCGCTGATGGTCGAGAGATTACCTTGTGGCGGTGGCCTCAGTCTGACGGACGCCCCATGCTTCACTGGGCACACGCGACTGGTTTCCATGGTCGTCTTTATAAGCCACTTCTTGATGAACTGTCCGTTGAGTGCAACATCATAGCTTGGGATATGCGTGGACATGGAGCAAGTTCTGATGCAGCCGTTGCTTCTACATTTCGCGGTTGGGAGACCTACTATCAAGATCTAACCGCGTTGTTGGCAAAGTTGGATGAACCAGTTTGGCTTGGAGGTCATTCAATCGGTGCTACATCAAGCATTATGGCGGCTGCTCGCCAGCCAGACAAAGTGTTGGGATTGATACTTTAGAGCCGGTGATAATGGATTCATGGCAAAGCCGAATGTTGTGGTTGTCCAAGCTGTTGCGTCGATCACACCGGTTGTCGTTGGCCGCTGGAGCCGCACGCCGACGGAATGTGTTCGATTCTTATGTCTCAGCTCTGGAAAACTATCGTGGTCGAGGTGGCTTCAAGACTTGGCCCGAGTCTTGGTTAGAGGCTTATGTCCAACATGCCTTTATACAGGATGGAGATCGTCTTCGTCTTGCATGCTCGCCGTTGTGGGAGAGCTCCACATTCGCTCAAACCGAGCATAACCCGTGGCCTGGCATTCGTCAGTTGAAGTGTCCTGTTGTTGCAATAGCTGCGGAGCGCGCTTCAACTTTCTCATCATTAGCGCAAAGACGTCTTGGAAAGATATTGCCCTCAGCCGAAGTGAGGGTTCTGGCTGGAACTACGCATTTTTTGCCTATGGAACAAACTGAGCTAGTTCGTGATGCGATGCTTAAAATCATGTTGCCAGAATGCAGGCGGAACTAATTCAGAGATTGATCAAATTGCAGTTGTGAGGAGCAAATTAGTGGACAGTCAAGCCCAATATGATTTTATAGGCGTGGGAGCTGGCTCCTCCGGAAGTGTTTTGGCCAATAGGTTGAGCGAAAATGGCAAGTTCACGGTATTGGTATTCGAGGCAGGGCCTAGCGATAAAACCAATATGTTCGTACACATGCCAGCGGGTATGGCTAGTCTTATGCGCAGCCATAAATACAATTGGCGATTTTAGACATCACCACAAGTGCGTATTCTGGTGAATTCGTCCATTTCCTCGAAAGAGGTTAATTGGCCGAATGCACTTACACAAATTTGATTTACAGGCCCATATAGGCATCGTCCATTCTGAGGCATATCTGTTTGCGACTTTCCAGCATCTGATAGTGGAACTCGATTTCCATATTAAATCTTCTTTCCCACGGCATGTATTTGGCCTGATGATCGACATTCACGAAGTCACTTGGATTAATGTAAAAAGTCTCTTCGCGCGGTTTTCGCATTGCCTGTAGATTAGTTCCAGAACGAGTTGTTTCCATTCGCTCATCTGATAAATCGTCAGGGCCAACATCTTTGTTAAATTTGATATCTAGTGGCTGTTCCTGTTCTTTGGATTGATAATCTGAAGATTCACTACGCAATGCCTTGATTGTTTTTTGACTCATATCATAACTTGTGATTCGACCTTTAAATTTATAAATGCGAGTCGTGTCCTGGAGTCCGCTAACTTGTTCTGCGAGGTGTATTGTAACGTCGGAGTTTGGGCCCAAGCCAGAAAACTTAGTCAGCTTGATTTGGTTGTGTTCGACAAGACGTTCGACAACAAATTCGTGAACCTGCTGTGTGATTAGTTCCTTGGCTAAATGATCAAGTTTAGAGTTGTCGTCCTTACCTACACGGTGAATGCTATTGAGCTTCGGTTCGAACACGACACCTTGCAGGCTTGATACGATATCGACGATGTGATTATCAATCCAATCCAGCCGTTCGAAAATTGCTTCCTCATTTTCTTTTGTCGATGAAATGTCAAAGACGAGTTGCCAATAACGGAGTTCACTTTCTGAGTCACTAACCAAGTCGCCGACTTCAATTGACCTATCAATTTGATCTCTGTAAGTGGCTGCAATTCTGTGGAAAAGATTTGCTTTTGTAGTTTTGAATAATCTAGCACTTTCAGATACCTGGCCCTCTGTTAGTGATTGCGGATTTTTCACCTTAAGTTTATGAACTACATAGAAAGTCATTTAGTAGCCTCCTGCTAACAGATGTACAATCAATCCAATCCAGAAAAATTCGGTATTCGAAAAAGGCACGTCTTTCTTTTGACGTTTGACACCAATGACCCACACTGTCTCTAGATCAATATTGAACTTGACTGTTTGACGCACAGGACCAACTGATAAGCTGAATCGAGTGCTCAGTCCAAGATCTGTCAAGACATTCCGAATATCGCATTTTTGACTGTAAGAATTTGACCAAAAGAACAAATCTTTGGAGTCGAATCCGAGGAACTGAAGCAGGTCTAAAATGTGGATGAGATTCACAAGATCCTTTTCTTTCATCGATTCGCGGATCACATAATGAGCATCCTCAGTGAAGTTACCGAGTGGATCAAAGTTAGAGTTGAGTTCAAATGGAATTCGTTTAAGAGCCAATATTTCTGATGTTTTTGCAGGTGTTGCCTGCACTCGGTGAATCAAGTCAGCAGTATCTGCATTATCAGGTAATTGTTTTTCAAGGCGTTCGTAGAAGGCTCGGCTCAGGAAAATGCCGTTCGTTTTCGTGTGAGCGAAGCGGGCAGGGCGTAGGTTAGGCGGAAATGATCTAAATATATTTTCAAGATGATAGAGCCGGCTTGCGATTTTCGGGTTGGCAGTGGAACAAGGATTTATCGTATTGCTAGATTGGTTGAGGTAATCAAGTGATCCGAGAATGTAGTCTTTGACGTTAAAAGTACGCAGATTTATTGACTCATCGAGTTGATGAGCTGAACCTTTAAGGCCGTATCTTGAAGCCAATGAGAAGGCGAAACTTTCGCTTTGAGTATCAGTGTTCCCGAGCGCGCCTTCACAAAATTGACTGTTGTACAAGGAGTCGATAACCTCAAACCCGCGATGTGAATAGGTTTCTAGTAGCGTGGTTGTTCCTGCATGCCCGAGAATTCTGCTCGCGACAAATAGTGTTTTGCGATTCACGTTTTCGGGTGTTGTATGAATCAATCTTTCGCCGGTTAACGGATTGTCAGGATTGCAGCAAATTGCACTCTCAAAAAGTCCATATGTCAGCTCGTCAGCAAAGGTATGTCGCAGGGTGTGAATACTCCCTCTGAAAGTAACATTTCGAATGATTTGGTTTAGACGCAAACTAATCTCGCGCGCAGAGGACTGAATCAAATCGCCAAGGTAACTTGCTTTCGCTGTGATTGCTCGGTGCTTTATTCTTTGAAGGATCCCTTTCTCCTCACTTGTAATTTTAGTTTGAGATAACACATAGCGATTGGAAGCAGGAAATTTGGGTCTAAAAACAGAATCGCCCACCACCCTGAGCAGCGGGGTAGTATCTAGAAGCTGCAGATTGACGGGCTTTAGAAAGAGAGACTCAGTTTTCCTCAGACCAAAACGACGAAGAAGAACAAAAATTGCTTGAACCGCTTCGGGCTGGGTTTCTTGAATTTTTTTAAAGATCAGATTTAGTTCTTTCTGAGAAAAGAGATGTGTGGCTGGGTTATAAACCGCACCAATACTGTCGAACTTCACGGACATCAAAGGATTCAGTTCTGCTAGTTTGGAGAATAGGTCCCTAATTTGACGCAGATCGTCTTTAGCAGATTGCAGGATCTGTTGTCTGTCCAGTAGGTAGCCGTTAATGGTTTCAATTGCCTCATCGAGTTGTTCATCATCGATTTCCTGCTCGAGGTTGGTCTCTTTAAAAAGATTCCCAATTCTTCCGTAGTAATTGAGCTTGGTGCTTTTAGCCAAACTTTTTCGTCCAGAGGGTCTTCTACTCTCTATATCTTTGGCATAGCTTAAAAGTGCCGATTTACACAGAGAGGGTCTCGCTGCAATTTCTGTACTTAGTCTTAGCATCGCGCCAAGGGCGTCATCCATGATTGCTTCAATATGGCTTGCGACAGATTTACACAATAGCCCTTGTTCATGGAAGTCAGTTAAAGTGTCCGAGGTGGAGCTCTCCTCGATGGCTTGGTCATGGGTGCCCCCAGAAAAGTTATCCTTAATTTCGAGTCCTGTAGCGCTAACAAATGAGCTTGTAGCGGTCGCTTGGGATGGATTAGGGTCTTTGTTACCGGGATCGGGATATGCAATCGCATCGGTCGCTATAACTTCATGCGAGAGATACTTAGTTGCGGGCGCTAGTCGAGCGTTACTTGCCACGTGATCTGTGTCAGGATCAGTGAGTTGTTGAAAGCTTAGATAATTTGAGCTGCGATGCTTGGTGTCGCCTGAGGCAATCGCGGACAAACAACCGGGTAATTCGTATAGTTGGTAGGATTGCTCAATTTCAGCGAAATAATAAAGTAGGTCTTTTTTGGTGTTAAGCGATGATCCACTGACTCCGAGGCGATTTATTTTAGCCTGCAGGTCACGCCCTAGTTTTTCCAAATTATTGCTGCTCTGGCGAAAGCTTAGTTGATTGACCAGCCGTTCATAATAGTGAATTGACAGGCGATGAAGCTCGTGCCGTCTGACCGGAGTGAGCGGATGGGGCTGCGTATCGACAAAATGAATGTCAATAAATGTTTTATCGGATACTGTTCCAAGCAGGTAATTTCCTTTTAGAACCTGCTGAATTGCTATTTTACAGGTAATGCCATTTAGCTTGATTAAAGAGAGTGCGAACAGAAATTCAAGATTGACCTTTTGTTTCGCCTGGGTGTTGGATTGGAGGATCTCCATGATGCCTGGGTGAGACGCCCGGTATTCCGAATATTTTCGACAAAAGTCGATTGGCACTCTCTCGTTGACGGTACGGCCAACACGCGAGAAGAATTTCATGTCAAGGCCTGGTGCTAACTTTCGAAGAAACCGAGTGAACTTGTAAAAATAGATATCAAAATGAATCCGGTTGCTTAGCTCCAATTGGGCTTGTTTGAGTGCTTTGTCAATTCGATCTTGTGCTTTCTGTTCAGGTCGCAAGCCTTCAATAATTGATTCCGCATCTTGGTAGGCCCTCGCTGAAACTGACTTGTGTAATGCTTTATGTTCAGTCCTTCGCAATTGCAAGCCAAAGCGTTTGGGTATCGACTGCCCCCACACATCAACGTCTTTGCTACTGAATTCAAAATCAATGGATTCACTAATATTTAGGAACTTTAAGATCCTATCTGCAAAGTCACGAACTCGTTGGTGATCCTTATTCATTGTTCTTAGGCTTGATGCGCCGTAAACTGGAATCTTGTCGTTTTCATGGCCTAATAGTCCATCCACAATGTCTCTATCGGTGATCTCGCAGTGGTTACTGACAAAGTGACGCAAGAAATTGGCCTGTAAGGTATCGAAATTTTCAAGGAGTGTTATATCCGCAGAAATACCTTCAATACCGTTTTCTGTCAGGAAAAAGAAAAATGGGATACCTTGAGTGTTTGAAAGGCTTGGCGTGACGAGAAGCGATTCGATTTGTTTCGAAAGCTTAGGCGTGTTGGTTCGAAGTAGATTGGCGAGGCGTTTAAGAGCATTTCGATAGGAGATGCCAATTTCATCAGCGAGCGATTTACAAAGTGGTACCACACGTCTTGGCTCCCTTAGTAAAACATCTTTGTCATCAACAATCGTGAGATCAAAAGTGTCTGTGAATAAATCAAGATCGCAATATGCATCTTTAACGGGTCGCCCGCCCGTTGTTAGATAGATCCGGAAGATCAAGTAGGTAACCCAAGCATTCCAAGACATGCAAAGTGATTTGCTGTTTATGGCATGCTTTAATTGGCTAACCATGATAGCTACATCGGCTCTAAATTTCTCAAGATCAAAAGCGTAAGGGGAGCCCGCGACGTTTTTCTCTTTGTGGATTACGGAATAGTAGGCGCATTTCGAAGGAAGCTCTGATCGAGCGTTTTTTTGTATCAACATTGCTGCCGATTCTGGATGCCCTTGTGCAAGGAGCATCAGTCGTCGGCTGCTTTGCAGCCAGGCATTCGATTCAAACCCGAAATGTACTTTTACCTGATCAATTTTCTCAGGATCGAACTTTCTATCAATCGCCAGGTCGTAGAGGCTCTCATGGGTTTGAATATTCCATTGGTCCTTTAGAAAGTTTTGGAGTTTGGTGGGTAGAGATCTCCGCTCTATCCTTTCGGACGGCAAAAGAGCTGAATGAAGAAAAGTCGTTTTGCCGATATGTTGAAGTGATGGACGAAGTCTCCATATCGCGGAAAAATCCTCCATGAATCCAAACTCCGGTTCTGGCAGATGATGGACTCTGAGTGCTAGCGCACCTTCAAGGTTGGCACCGATTTGATATCCGATCCAAATTAACACGTCTGCTAAAGTGTCATTGGTGATTTCGCTGGTGTTGCCCGCCTCCAAAGTTGCGTAGGCACTGATATGTTCAGCCTGAAGCGGCAAGTGTGGGTTGGTCGGGAAATAGGTCGAAAGGTTGAAATCAAGCAGTACTTGCCCAATGGCTTTTGCCTCTAGCTCAGGGGCGTCCTGATTGTTGTTTTGTTGTCCCTTGGTATGACCGTCAATGTTTGAACCAGTGTGGTCGTCTGGTTGCGCATTACTGAAGTTCTGTTTAAAAAGCGCTTTTAACCTCCGGACTTCCTTGCCATCATCATCGTTTATTTTGTACCTGTTCAATTTCAAAGACTGGATCCCTGAAAGAGAGTCTGGACCAAAGTAAAGAACAGGTTTTTCAGACGGAGAAAAGAAATTCAAGAAACTCTTCTGAATATTCCTCTGATATTTCGTTTCGTTATCGTTTGGAAGAACAGTCGTTGATCTCGATAGACGAAGTTCAGTTTCTAACTTTTCCTTGAATACTTTTTCACTTTTCGATGGCTTGTCGAAGCGTTGAAACAGATGGATCAGAAAATCACGGTTTTGGTTTTCGTTTACTGGCGCAAAAGTTTGGCGTATCTCATTGAGAAATTTAAGATGGGGCATGCGAAATATCACGCTTCCATGGGTGAAACAATAGCATTCAAACAACTGCTTTAATATTAGCAAAGCGGTTTGTGTATAGCCGAAATTGGGATGCTGCTGCCAACTTTGAAAAAGCAGCTCAACAATTGGGTATTCACCGCGTGAAATTTGCTGAGCTCTGAAAATCGGTCGTTTTGTATTGATAGTTTGTAATTGCTGATCACATGCTCCGTAAGCATCGTAGCTTCGGATTATATGGATCAGATGGTGGAGGTTTCTGTAGAAATCATCTTGGTGCGACCATGCTTGTAAAGTTTCCCTGTAGTGCGTAGTGCATAGCCAGCCAAGGCAGTAATGGAGAAAGCCCCCTCCCGCAAAAGGGATAGTAATTTCCGACTCAACCTTATGATTACGTAGCCCGTTATGAAGACGTAGATCTTCCCCGATTGCCCAGCTTCGTCTTAAATTGGTTACAAAGTGAGCGGGAAGGTCTATTTTGTCGGTTACCGCTGCAAGCGCATCCTCAAACTGGCCACAGTCTTGGATTAGATTTGGATTCCAGTTGGGGATATTTTTCATATGGAGGTGTCCCAGCTTGACAACTTCGTTGCAAATATCGTTACGATTGCACCGAGAAGACTTGATTTGAACGAGCTATATCGCTTACACTTCGAACAAGTGGATTGGGGGCTCCCGGTCGGCGCTATAGCCTCGGTGGGTTTCATCGGGGCTTTTCGCTTTTTTGGGGTGGATAAACTTTTAAGCCCCAATTTTCATATCCTTGCCCGACGTTTTTTCGACCTCCAGAGCAATAAAACTTTTCCTTCAAGATTTCAAAAGCAGAGTTTGGTTGATCGGGGCGCAGAATGTTAAGGCCAATCGGCCTAGCGACGAGGTCAGCCAGTTGCAAGCCAGGGGAATCCACCTTTTTATCCGCAAAAATAATCTCAAAAGGGAAGTTGATTCCAACGCGATTTGCGCCATCGGTCATCCGACGAAACTCAAGCTCTAACTCGTCGTCTTCTTTTTTACCTCGACATTCAAAGTCTACGTGGGTGAGTTGCTTTTGTTGACTCTTCTCCTGCAGGAACTCATAGAGTGTCTCCAAGCAAAAGCCTAGTGCCAAATGATAGGGGTTCTCGTTTTGGTCGGGCGAGCCTTTGAGTTTTGATTTGTCGATGACACAACTAGCCAGAATAAAGTTGTGGGTCTTGATTAGTTGACTCAGTTCGTCCAGGAATTTGGTTTTTTGCAGCTTGCTTTTGAAGGTGAATGCGCCTTTTTCTTTTCTGATGTCGTGTTCATGCAGTACAACCAAGTCATGACCGAAGTGCTGGAACTTGAATTGGTGCAGTGCGGAAACAACGCGATTGGCGTAATGCCTCTTGTGAAATATGCAAAAGGCAAGGACAAAAATTGGATAGTTTGGATCCAAATTTTGCATGCCATGGTCACCACTTTCGTCGACATAGACGATGTAGTCACTGAATATGCCGGGTGTGGTTTGGTCGGTTTTGCTGCTCATTGTGGTCTCGCAGTGACTTTGAAAAGTCTGTGACGAACAAAATTCAGTCGCCTACGGATGTGCCGCAAAGTGGGCCGAGACTCCAAAAACCACAAAAATAGCGAAATAGTGCCGAGACGTTAAATGGTGTTATCTCACAGTTTGTGTGTGAAAGCAACAGAGTATAAAAATTCAGAGGGTCTTGAAAGCACCTATTAACGTTGTTTCTGACGAAAATAAGTTAAATAAGATACATCTTTTCCCCTTGGCCTCCGAAGGTTCGATCCCCGCCAGCCGCGCCACTTATCAAGAAGCCAATGCAGCCACGTCCTCCCACCGTTCCACTGGCACCCAACGCGATTCAAAAAGGCACACCGCTGAAGGTCTTGATGAACCAGGAGTCAATCGAGTGCCTGGCCCAGAACATTCTTTATGTGCACAAGGCATTTCCCGCTGAAGCGTTTTGCCAGCACGCACTGACCAATCTTGAACCCTTGGAGCTGATGCAGCGTGCGCAACACATTGCAAAATCGTTGCGGGAGTTTTTGCCCGGCAATTACCAGCAAGCTGTGTCCATACTGATTGACTCATTCACGCCGGCAGAAACCGAAGTGGGGTCTTTGGGGCTGGCTGGGTTTTTCTACCTGCCACACAGTTTTTTCATTGCCGATTTCGGTTTGGACCCGGGTCACAACGACGGCAACGATCCCTTCGATATCTCCATGCAAGCCTTGCGTGAACTCACCATGCGGTTTACGGCAGAATTTGCCATTCGACCTTTTCTCATTCACCATCAAATGCGCACCCTGGAACAGGTTAGCAAGTGGCTGAGTGACCCCAACCCGCATGTGAGGCGACTGTGCAGCGAGGGCACACGCCCCAAGCTGCCGTGGGGAAAGCGGATTCAGTCGTTTGTCGCAAACCCGCAGCCCACATTACCCATACTCGAATACCTGAAAAACGACGAGTCGTTGTATGTGCGACGCAGTGTGGCCAATCATCTTGGGGATATCGCCAAAGACCACCCAGAGATTGCCTTTTCCACCTGTGAGCGTTGGCTGAAGGCGAATGCGTCCAATGAATTGAAGTGGGTGGTGCGCCATGCGGTGCGTTACCATGCGAAGAAGGGCGATGCCCGGGCTTTGGAAATCAGGAGCAGGGCGAAACTTAATCAGTCACCAACTCAATAAATTGTATGTACATCGAAGGTACCATTAAAACCTGGAATGATGATCGTGGATTCGGCTTCATTCAGTCCCACGAGAATCAGGTCGAGGTGTTTGTTCACGCGACGGCATTCAAAAATCGCCACACTCGTCCCCAAGTTAATCAACGTGTTTACTTCAATATTGAGCCAGGGCCAGAGGGAAAGCCCAGAGCGATCAACGTACATTTCTCACGTCCCGTTTCCAGGCAAAAAATCGCCAGCGCGGAGGTTCCCGCGCAGTGGGGAACATGGTCCTTTTTGGCGATCCCCGCCTTCGTTTTCTTGTTTGGGGTGGTGAGCCTGGTTTGGAATCCGCCGCTGCTGTTGGCTTTGTTCTATGTGGTGATTAGCGTTTTGACTTACTTCACCTATGCCATGGATAAATCAGCAGCCAAAAAAGGCGGATGGCGCACTTCTGAAAGCACATTACACTGGCTTTCCCTGCTGGGTGGTTGGCCTGGTGCTCTTGTCGGTCAGCACATGCTCAGGCACAAATCAAACAAGGCTCCGTTTCGATTGATTTTCTGGTTAACGGTTTTTGTGAATGTATCTTTGTTCTTGCTAGTGGCTTCTCCCAAAGGTCAGGCATATTTGGAAATGTTCAGTTTGCAGTTTTAAATCCAGATGTAAAAATCTACCGGGGCATGTTGGCCCACAACTGGAAGCCGGTCCAATTCCGGTAATTGGTCCAGACCTCCCCAAACAAAAAGAGTTGTTGTACACCTGTCGATTTCGCCGTACCCCATTCGACTATTGAGGTTGGCACAATTTTCAAGGAGATGACGATGTCGAACAACGCAGGCACAGTAAAGTTGCACAGGGTATTGCGCGCGCCAGCAGAGCGGGTTTACAAGGCGTTCACCGATCAAAGTGCGTTGGAGTACTGGAGCCCACCTTATGGTTTTACGGGCACCATTCATGAAATCGATGTTCGCGAGGGTGGTGGCTACCGCATGTCATTTACCAACTTCAGCACCGGCAGCAGCCATACTTTTGCAGTGAAGTATCTTGAATTGGTGCCCAATCAGCGAATCAGAAGCACAGATCGTTTTGACGACGACAATCTGCCAGGGGAAATGGTTGTCACCGTTGACTTGAAAACAGTGTCATGCGGAACGGAGCTACGCATTGTGCAGGAAGGAATCCCCTCAGTCATCCCCGTAGAGATGTGCTATTTGGGTTGGCAAGAATCGCTTGAGCAACTGGCAAAGCTGGTTGAGCCTGACATTCCAGACCACGGTTAAGGAAAGTTGTCGTTAAGTGCTTGACCGGCGTGGGGCATGCTGGGATATTGATGTTTCAAACTGATATCCCGCTCCCCACATGCACAATCACTACTCATTCATCGGCGGCCACGAGGGCCAGTGGCAGGTTACCCGCTGCGCTGCGATTGTGGGCGCACCTGTTGAGGCCGTAGAAAGGCTGAACGTGGTGAACACCTCGGCGAGCCAGTTAGGCCAGCGCGGTACTTGGGTGCTTCAGGGTTTTACCAGCAATGTGCGTTATGCCGAGCCCCATGAAATTGCCCAACTGCGCGCCAGGCAAGATCTGCTGTTTGAGAAAATCATCAACTCCATCCATGCGCATGCGCCGAGTGCGAAAATCTGCTTCAATACCAATCCCGGTGACACCGCCGAAGCGGTGAATCGCTGGATCTGATTCAAGCCGGCGACGCTGTGGGGCGCACGACAATCTCACTGGTGTCCACATCGCTAGGCTGATTGATGACATGTGCGATTGCCCTTGCAATTGCCTCGGGCTTCAATGCGATTTTCCGAAAGCTTTTCATCGCAGTGGCCGCAGTGGGGTCGCTGATCGTGTTGGCCAATTCAGATTCCACCACACCCGGATAAACACAAGTGACACGCAGGTTGTCGTTCTCCTGCCGCAAGCCATCAGAAATCGCTCGGACCGCGTATTTCGTAGCGCAATACACCGCACCGGTTGGAACCACATAAAGTCCACCAATTGAAGAAATATTGATGATCTGACCACTCTTCTGTTCATTCATGACCGGCAAGACAGCTGCAATTCCATTCAGCACGCCCTTGATGTTGACATCGATCATCTGATTCCATTCGTCAATTTTTAAGGCATTCAGGTGAGAAAGCGGCATGATTCCGGCGTTGTTGACGATGACATCGACGCCGCCATAGGTTTGGATTGCCAATTCAACAAGTTTGTGAAGGTCGGTCAGTTTGGTCACATCGACTTGTTGATACACCACCTGACCGCCGTTCCAGTTCAAGTTGTCTGCAAGCGATTGAAGTCGGTCTGTGCGTCGCGCGCCCATGACTATTCGATGACCTTGCTCGCTCAGCAACCTTGCTGTGGCTTCACCAATTCCGCTGCTTGCACCCGTGATTAAAACTGTCTTCGTTGCCAATGATTGTTGCATCACAAAATCTCCTCGATCACATTCAAAGATGAGCCTCAATATTGGGCACCGCATCAGGTTTCGGAAATACAGATTCCTCTTGGGATATTGCCTATAAATATGTTTTTGAAATTCCTGCGGACTGCGAGTGATATCTTTGACAGGACATTGGCAAGTTGGCGAAGGTGGTTAATATGACTGACACATTTTCTCGGTCAAGGCAGACTCGGATGGTTGCCATGATTCTGCGCATGGCGACCGCTGAGGGATATTCCGAATCCGCGCTGGATGGGGTGACCTTCATGCGTTGCAACGGCGCATTGGCCAGAATGCCGGCCCTCTACGAGCCAAGTATTGTGATTGTCGTCCAAGGCACAAAACGTGGATTTCATGACGGAAAAATTTACACCTACGATGCCAACCACTATTTGGTGGTGTCAGTCCCCCTTCCCTTTGAAGTTGAAACCCAAGCCACCGCTGAAGAGCCACTTCTGGGTTTGATCATTCGAGTGGATTTTGCATTGGCGGCAGAACTCATGCTAAACCTGAAAGAGTCTGTTTTAGACCAAGGTGAAGAGCTCCCGCCGTTGTTCGCTTCCCGCGTGGATGCCAAGCTTGATGATGCTGTCTTCAGGTTACTTGAAATACTGGAGTCCCCGAATGATTCAACGATTCTGGGTCCTTCGATCATCAAGGAAATCACCTACCGGGTTTTAACGGGCGAGCAAGGCCGAAGTTTGCGTCTTGCTTTCTCCTCTGACCATTATTTGTCGAGGGTGGCAAAAGTATTGAAACTGATTCATTCAAATTACCATCGTGCACTCGATGTGGCTACCTTGGCCAAAGAGGCCAATATGAGCGTTCCGACATTTCACGTGCATTTCAAGTCGGTCACCTCCAGTACACCAATTCAGTACATCAAGGCGATCCGGCTTCATAAGGCTCGGCTATTGATGATCAGGAAAGGTGTGAATGCATCCCAGGTGTCGGCCATGGTGGGCTACGAGAGCCCGTCACAATTCAGTCGGGAATTCAAGCGGTACTTTGGGCGTACACCTGTGCAGGAAACTCAGCATGGTCAGTCAATTTTGAGTATGTCGTAACTTCCTGGTTTTTCGTAAATGCACTGAATAATGTGCCAAACTTTCCAATCATTTAATCCTGGGGTTCGCGATGAAATTGGTGCTTTCTTTTTTGATTTCGATCAGTGCTGTATTCCCTGCCTTTGCTGCTGAAACTGCGCCACCTCTGCAAACCATTCAATCGCTGGATGTTCCCCGTTACATGGGCACCTGGTTTGAAATTGCGAAGTATCCAAACCGTTTTCAGAAACAATGTGTGCGCAACACCAGTGCTGAGTATTCATTGCAAAAAGACGGCACTGTGAAAGTATTGAACCGTTGCCAACTGGCCAGCGGCGACATGGATGAAGCCGAGGGCCAAGCTCGTCAAATTGGCGGTTTAAAGTCGCCCAAGCTGGAAGTGCGTTTTGCACCTGCGTGGTTAAGTTGGTTGCCGATGGTGTGGGGTAAATACTGGGTGATCGACCTGGATCCGGAATACCAGTTGGTGGCTGTGAGCGAACCCAGCCGTGAATACCTGTGGGTATTGGCCCGCACGCAACAAGTGGACAAAGCAAAATACAATGCACTGCTGCAACGCCTGAAAGCCAAAGGTTTTGATTTGAACAAGCTTGAACTGTCGCCGCAAGGCAGTTAAACCATGCGCCAGTTAAACCCGAAGAAATTGCTGCTCAGCAAGTGGACCGCCGCAAAGCCCGTGAACAAGGAAAAACATTTTCTGGTTCGAAGCGTGGTCAAGCCTGCCAGCGAAGAATTACCGGTTGAACACTTTGAACTGGAAGCTGTGCATTCAGGCCGAACGCAAATTATTCACTGGCGGGATTTGCAGGACGAAGCGCAGTGGCTGCAGGGGTGGAAGAGACCACGTTTAACCATCGATTGGTACTTATAACAAGCAAATCAATCGTGGCCCTACCGACAGAAAACCCAATTGCTTTCGCGCTGCTGCGTTACAATGCGCCTGTTGGTGCTCTTGGAACAGTCCATGTTCTGAAGTTAAACGGGAAGCCCTTTGGCGCTGCCCCCGCAACGGTACGCAGACAAGTCTTGTGCTTGGCTTTCATCAAAAACCATTGGGTGTTTTAAACGCCTGAGAAGGTGATGAGGGTTCGTCTGCCAGCCCGGATACCGGCCAACAGCGGGGTGTGCAATTTGCACACTGTGTCCCATGCACTGTCGGGGAAGGCGGTGAGGGTACTCGTCAATCAAACTTACAATGAACTCAATTCGCTTGGGAAAGCTATGGCTTGCCACGCCGGTCGCCATTGCTGCGGCCGCTCCTGTATTTGCACAAACCAATCCAACTTTCGAATCCGTGGTGGTCACCGCCACCCGCACCGAACAGCCTGTCACGGATGTGTTGGCCGATGTCACGGTGATTGATCGCGACACGCTAAGCCGCGCCGGGCAAACGTCGCTGCGCGAATTGCTGGCCCAACAGCCGGGCGTGCAAATGTCTTCCAACGGCAGTTACCGCTCTAACACGGGGATTCTTTTAAGAGGAGCATCGGCCACACAAATCATTTTGCTGGTGGATGGCGTGCGTGTGGGTTCTGCAACCAATGGTAGCCTTTCGCTGGAAACCATTCCGCTTGAATCCATCGAGCGCATCGAGATTTTGCGTGGTGCTGCTTCAGCCTTGTATGGCCCAGATGCAGTGGGCGGTGTGATTCAAATCATCACGCGGCAAGCGGGTGTTCCCCGGCGTTCTGTCAGTGTGGGTGTGGGCACCGATGGCCAGCGCCTGGGAGCCGCTCATTTCGGTGGTAAAAGCGGTATTTTTGGCTACAACCTTGGCTTCTCGCATGAGCGAGGCAGCGGCATTGATGCCAAGACGCCCGCGGCAACCGGCTTGAATCCGGATGAAGATCGTTTTGAAACCAGCAGCCTGAATTTCAGTTTGGTGGCCGACGTACATACGGATCATCAGTTGAAGTTTCAATCGCTGTACAGCAAAGGCCGGTATGGTTTTGACGGAACGCCATCGCCCAACCCGCTGGGTTTGAATTCCATGAATAGCGAGGCAATAGCCAATCCAGAAGTGAACCAGTCCAGCCTGCAATGGGTGGCAAAGTGGGCTCCTCGTTGGAAGTCCACCATATTGGTTGCGCAGTCCGATGACAAGTCGGTCACTGAATATCGCCGCCTGTCCGATGGCGCAGACGCAGGTGTCGCACGGTTCAACACCAAGCGCAACCAGTACAGTTGGCAAAACGACATTGGCTTTGGCAGCGATGTGCTTACCCTGTTGGCCGAGCAACGCAGCGAAGAAGTGGACAGCACCACGAACTACCCCGTGAAGGCCCGTACCATTGATGGGTTCATGGCATCGTACGCATTGAACCGCGACCAGTGGGACGCGCTTGGGGTGCTGCGAAGCGACGACAATTCGCAGTTCGGGCGTTTCAATAACTATGCCTTTTCAGCTGGCTACAAACTGAATTCACAATGGCGTTTGGTGGGCAGTGCGGGCAGCAGCTTTCAGGCGCCTACCTTCAACCAGCTGTACTTTCCGGGTTTTGGTAACCCCGATTTACAACCTCAGCGCAGTCGTGCCAAAGAGGTGGGGCTGAAGTATGCTGCGCCAACAATTGTTGCAAGCGCGGTGGTTTATCACAATAGGGTACAAGGCTTCATCACCCCTTCTACCAATGTGCAATCGGCCCGCGCAACATTGCGTGGTGCCACATTCGCGGTAGATCGCCAGTTTGAAACACTGTTGGTCAAAGCTTCCTATGATTACACCGACCCCAGAACCGAACCCGATGACAAGCGCATTGTGCGAATTGCCCGCCACGTATTCAATTTAAACTTGAGCCGTGAAACTGGCCCCTGGCGGTACTATGGAGAATTGAAACTGGCCAGTGACCGTGAAGACAGGGCGATTCGTTTCAGCGACCCCAACATTGAACTGGGTGGTTATGGTTTGCTTAACGCCGGTGTAAGCCGCAAGGTGAATCAGGAATTGTCCGTGTCGGCCCGTTTGAACAACATCACCGACAAAACCTATTCACTGGCCAATGGCTTTACCACACCGGGCAGAAACCTGTTTGTGTCTGCCAACTGGTCTTTTTAAAGGGTGAAACCTGATTGATGCACATGCTTGCCCGTTCTGAACTGATATTGGGTGGCCAGCGCAGCGGTAAATCGCGCCGCGCTGAAAACCTGGCTATTCAATGGCTTGAGGCCGATCCACAACGGCAAGCTGTACTCGTGGCCACAGCCCATATTGGCGACGATGAAATGCAGCAACGCATTGAGCAGCACCAGCTTGACCGCGCAAAGCGCGTGCCCCGTTTGGTGGCGGTTGAGGAATGCCTGTACCTGCCTGCAGCCTTGAAATTGCACAGCACCAGCAACACCCTGCTGATCGTGGATTGTTTAACCCTGTGGTTGGTTAACTGGTTGATGCCACCACCCGGTGCGCCTGCACCTGCACAAGGGTTTCACCACACGGTCGAGCAACTGGTTCACACGCTGCACAACTTGCCAGGGCCGGTGGTGTTGGTGAGCAATGAAATTGGTTTGGGTGTTGTGCCCATGGGCAAGGAGGTGCGCCATTACGTGGATGAACTGGGGCGCTTGAACCAAACCATGGCCGATGCATGTGAACGGCTTACCTTGATGGTGGCCGGGCAGGCGCTGTATGTGAAAGGGGCACCCGCATGAAAATATTTGGCGTGCGGCATTCAATCGCTTTTCTGCTGGCATTGTCGGCATGGGCTGCACACGCAGCACCGCAGCGCATTGTCAGCCTGTTGCCTTCGCTCACTGAAAGTGTATGTGAATTGGGGGCCTGTAGCCGCTTGGTGGGTGTAGATCGATATTCCAACTGGCCAGCATCGGTTCAACAACTGCCCCGTGTAGGCGGCGGGATTGATCCGAATATTGAAGCGATTGTTGCATTGAAGCCAGACCTTGTGTTGATGGCAGAATCGACACGTGCAGCCGAAAGGTTGCAGGCACTCGGCCTGAAAGTGCTGATGCTTGAGCCAAAAACACATGAACAGGTGCAGGTGGTGATGGCCAAAGTGGGCGAAGCCTTGGGATTTGCACCGGCAAAGGCCGAGCAGGTGTGGCGCAATGTGGATGCGGGTGTGTCTGCCGCAGCAGCTTCTTTGCCGGAACATGCGCGCGGTATTCGCGTTTATTTTGAAGTGAACCGGGCGCCCTACGCCGCAGGTGAATCATCTTTTATCGGTCAAACACTCAAGCGCCTTGGTGTGGGCAATGTGGTGCCTGCTGAACTGGGGCCGTTTCCAAAGCTGAACCCGGAATTTGTGGTGCGTGCCAACCCCGACCTGATCATGGTGGGGCAACGCAATGTGCAAGGCATGACCGAGCGGCCCGGCTGGCAGCGCCTGCGTGCGGTGCGCGAACAACGCATTTGCATTTTCAACAGTGACGATGAGGACGCCATTGTGCGCCCCGGCCCCCGCATGGCCGAAGGTGCCCGCCTGCTGGCGCAGTGCATTCTGAAACACAGCAATGTAACTCCAACAAGCCGAGGTGGTGCCTTATGAATACACGCGCAAGCCTTTGGCTGGGTGTTTTGTTGTTGGCCTTAAGCCTGTTGTTGTGCGCCATTGGTTTGGGTGTGGGCAGCACAGGTCTTGAATCGGTGTGGCGCATGTGGGGTGACCCGGTGGCTCATCAAATAATTTTCGACATTCGTGCACCCCGCACACTGGGTGCCTGGGCCGCCGGTGCCTTGCTTGGGCTGGCGGGTGCGGTTGCGCAAGGTCTGTTTCGCAACCCCTTGGCCGATCCGTTTTTGTTGGGCAGCGCGTCGGGTGCTTCCTTGGCGGTGGCAGTGTCGCTGGCTGTACTGGGCGTGTCGCCATTTGCCGAGGCGTGGGTGGTGCGGCTGGGCCTAACCGGTGCTGCTTTTGTGGGTGCGGTGGGCGCTGTGCTGCTGACCCTGACGTTGGCCAAAGGCGTGCAACACACACTGCGCCTGCTGCTGGCAGGTGTGGTGGTTGGCATGGTGTTGGGTGCGCTGACATCATTAATCACGATTGCGGTTCCGCAAACCTTGCAGGCCATGCAAGCGTTCATTCTGGGTTCTACCGGTTTTGTGGGTTGGCAATCGCTGGGAATCATGCTGCTTTCCGGCGTGTTGTGCCTGGCTGTGGCCTGGGCTTTTTCCCGCACGCTGGATGCCCTTACCTTGGGAGAACACACCGCGCAAAGTCTGGGTTTGCCCTTGCGCCCCGCACGCATGGCATTGATCGCTGTGGTCGCTTTGGCCACCGGTACTGCCGTTGCACACACCGGCCTGATTGCCTTTGTGGGTTTGGCTGCACCGCATTTGGTGCGCGCTGCGGTGCGCACTACCTATGCACAGTTGGTGGTGTTGGCCAGCCTGATGGGTGGGGTGTTGCTGCTGGCTGCCGATATTCTGGCCCGTGGCTTGATTGCGCCTCAGGAAATTCCTGTGGGCGTGTTGACTGCCACGCTGGGTGGCGGCTATTTGCTGTGGCTGATGCACAGGAGGGCGGGGTAATGAACATGAACCAGACTACTGCCGCATTCGAGGTAAAAGGCCTTTCGGTTTCACTGGGTTCGGGCCGCTTTGCGTGCCCCG
This sequence comes from Limnobacter sp. CACIAM 66H1, assembly GCF_001601825.1. Lineage (GTDB taxonomy): Bacteria > Pseudomonadota > Gammaproteobacteria > Burkholderiales > Burkholderiaceae_B > Limnobacter. The sequence continues at coordinate 30,818 of NZ_LUJK01000041.1, forward strand.
TCATACACCAGCTTGATACTCGTATTGCGGCTGGCCGCTGGACCTGTGTGGTGGGCCCAAACGGCGCGGGAAAATCCACTTTTCTGCGTGCCTTGGCTG
>NZ_LUJK01000042.1 GCF_001601825.1 Limnobacter sp. CACIAM 66H1
CGTGAGATGGGTACTCACCGGGATTTGATGGCGCGTCAAGGTTTGTATGCCAAACTGGCTTCGCTTCAGTTTATCAATGAGCATGCACAGAAAGTGATGGCGTGAATTTTCCGGGTTGGCGACGATTGGGCTTTCCAACAAGGTAAACTTAATAGACTAACGACCCCGCGGAATTTGCAGCGAAATCAACATGCAACAGTACCTTGACTTGATGCAGCACGTGCTGGACCACGGCACCGATAAAATGGACCGCACCGGCACGGGCACTCGTTCCGTGTTTGGTTATCAAATGCGCTTCAATCTGCAAGATGGTTTCCCGATGGTGACCACCAAGAAGCTGCACACCCGCTCAATCATTCATGAGTTGCTGTGGTTCTTGATGGGCGACAGCAATATTCGATATCTGAAAGAGAACGGTGTGAGCATTTGGGACGAGTGGGCCGACGAAAATGGTAACCTGGGCCCAGTGTATGGCGTTCAATGGCGGAGCTGGCCCACGGCTGACGGCCGTCACATCGACCAAATTTCGCAGTTGATGCAGCAAATTAAAAGTAACCCCGATTCCCGCCGCCACATCGTGAGCGCCTGGAACGTGGCTGAAATCAACAACATGAAGCTGCCGCCTTGCCACGCACTGTTTCAGTTTTATGTAGCAGATGGCAAACTGAGCTGCCAGCTGTACCAGCGCAGTGCCGACATTTTCCTGTGTGCCTTTCAACATTGCCAGCTATGCCCTGCTCACCCACATGGTTGCGCAACAATGCGACCTTGAAGTTGGCGACTTTGTATGGACAGGCGGTGATTGCCATTTGTACAGCAACCACATGGAGCAAGTGGCCGAGCAGCTTAGCCGCAAGCCCTACCCATTGCCTACACTGCAGATCAAACGCAAACCTGACAGTATTTTCGACTACAAGTTCGAAGATTTCGAAATTCTGAATTACACTTGCCACCCGCACATTAAAGCGCCAGTGGCTGTTTAAAGCATGAAAGTATCCATCGTGGCTGCAGTGGCCCAAAACGGCATTATTGGCATCAACAACAGTTTGCCTTGGCACTTGCCCGAAGACCTTGCGTTTTTCAAACAAACCACCTTGGGCCGCCCGGTACTCATGGGTCGAAAAACCTATGAATCCATTAACCGGCCTTTGCCTGGACGCTTGAATGTGGTGCTGTCGAGCAATACACACTGGAAACCTGCGCCCGCCAAAGATGGCACACCACGCAGCGTAATTACCCACCCAGCTACACTACCCGAAGGCAATTCCACTCAAATTGCCACCGCGACGAGCTTGCCCGATGCACTGAAATGGCTCTCCAGCTTTGAACAGGTATTTTTAATAGGTGGAAGTCATTTGTATCAGCAAGCGCTAGAGCAAAACTTGGTTGATGAGCTGATACTCACCGAGATACATCAAAGCTTTGAGGGCGATGCCAAGTTTCCGCAATGGAATCGCGAGCTGTTCAGGGAAGTTGAACGGATTGCCAATACAGCCACGCCGGAACGCGCGTGGGGCTTTGATTTTGTAAAATACGCAAAAGTAGACAATTAATCCGCGAAGAATTGAACCCTGTAAAGGGTTAGAAGGAGTAAACAATGGCACGTACAGTGAACTGCATTAAACTGGGTAAAGAGTCGGAAGGCTTGGATTTTCCTCCTGCACCTGGCGAGTTGGGCAAGAAAATTTTTGAGAATGTATCCAAACAAGCCTGGCAAGACTGGTTGAAACACCAAACCATGTTGGTAAACGAGAACCGCCTGAGCCTGGCGGATGCTCGCGCCCGCAAGTACCTGATGGAACAAATGGAAAAGCACTTCTTTGGTGATGGTGCCGAACAAGCTGCCGGTTATGTGCCGCCCAGCAACTAAACAGTCACCCCACAAACATTACCCCGCACTGCAAATGAGGAAAGGCCCCTAAGCCAAGGGGCTTTTTTTATTGTGCCAGCCGTTGCATACTGAAACTGTCAACCGGAGTTCTCAGCATGACCAGCTTCCAAGACAGCGTGCTGTTTCGCTATTTTTTCTTTCACTGGCTGTTTCGCGATGCCAGTGTAAAAGAGCTGTATCAACGTTCTGCAGCAATCGCTCACAACAAAGCCAACCGGCATCACCTGCTGGCCTATCTACGCCGGTGGATCGCGCTGACATTGATGATGTACTTCGCCGGGATCATGCTGGAACAGTTCAACACGCTGGCTTGCGTGTTTTTTTACACGGCTGCAGCGCTGTGCACCTGCACCATTGCAAAAATTACAGTGGCGTGGATTTTTCTGGGTAAGCACCAGCTATAAACGAACCGCGGCGCCCAACAAAAAGCCCGCAACACATTCAATGAAGCGGGCTGATTTGATCAAGGCAAACGCCTGTTTTCAAACAATCACGGGTCAGTTGTCCGAAGCTTCCTGAGCCACGACTTCCGGGCCTTGGTGGCGAACATCTCGGCCTTTTACCATGTACACGACGTGTTCGGACATGTTTTTGGAGTGATCGCCGATACGCTCAATCGCTTTGGCGATAAACAAGATCTCGATGGAACGGGAAATGGTACGAGGATCTTCCATCATGAAGGTGATCAGTTGACGCAAAATCGCCTTAAACTCATCATCGACTTCGATGTCGGCTTTCACCACCTCCGCTGCAGACACCGCATTAACGCGAGCATAGGAGTCTAATACCTTGCGCAGCATGGCAATCGCATTACTGGCGATTCGATGCAAATCGACCTTGGGCACGAAATGCTTGCCCGCATCAGCAATCATCATGCCCATGCGCGCCACTTTCTCGGCCTCATCACCAATTCGTTCCAGATCACGAATCATTTTAATCGCCACAATTACCGAGCGCAGGTCAACAGCTGCAGGCTGGCGACGGGCCAAAATATGATTGCACAACTCGTCGATCTCTAGTTCGATGTCATTGACTTCTTTTTCGCGACGAATCACGTCTTTGAAAATTTGGGTATCGGCAGCGCCCAATCCCTCGATGGCTGACACGATCTGATTCTCCACCAGGCCGCCCATCTGTAGAACGCGAGTGCGCAGCGACTCCAGTTCGGCGTCGTACTGTTTGGAGGTGTGTTCAGTCATTTGTCTTCCTTAACCGGATAATTGTTGTAACGATGCAATGTGGCACAGGCACATGACAGGAATTTGTCAAACCAACCGAATCGCTACTTTATTCTGCCATGTTCTGAACAATTATTCAGGTCTTCGTCCCGTCTGTATGCGGGATTAAAGGGTTTTTATGCCGTCTGCTGTTGCGATTAACACCACATCGGCCTTGCGTATCGCGAAAAGTCCGTTCGTCACTACACCTGGCCAGTGGTTGATCTCCTTTTCCATCGCGATTGGGTCAGAAATTTTCAAACCAGCCACATCCAGAATCACATTGCCATTGTCCGTAACAAAACCCTCGCGCAGCCTCACCTGCCCACCCAGGGCGGCTAGCTTTCGTGCAATTGCGTTGCGAGCCATGGGCAGGACTTCCACAGGTAATGGGAAAGCCCCTAATACCTCGACCAGTTTGGATTGGTCAGCGATACATACAAATTTGTCCGAAATGTCCGCGACAATTTTCTCTCGGGTGTTGGCACCGCCACCCCCTTTAATCAGACAGTTCGCTGGGTCTACTTCATCCGCACCGTCGACATAAACCGACAGGCTTTCTACATCGTTCATATCAACGATGGGCACACCTATTTCACGCAGCTTTTTCTCAGACCGCACTGAAGACGAGACCGCCCCTTTCAATTCAATACCCGACTCTGCCAAGGCATCAATAAAACAATCCACAGTGGACCCTGTACCTACCCCCAGGACCGTGCCAGGTTGAACATAGGCGAGTGCGGCCTTGGCCACCATTTTCTTAAGCGTTAAAGCATCCATGAGGGTTTTGATATTCCTGAGCGACAATGATTGATTGAGCCGAAGCGCATTCTAGTATTTTACTGGCAGAAGGAAGGCACAAATGGAAAAACCAACTGCATGCAGTTGGTTTTTCGGAGCGTTGAAGCAAAAGTAAAGCGCTTACTTCTTTTTCTGGGCTGGCAAGTCAGTGCACACGCCTTTATAAACTTCTGCGGCCATACCGACGCTTTCACACAAGGTGGGGTGTGGGTGAATGGTTTTACCGATGTCGACCGCATCAGCACCCATTTCAACAGCAAGACACACCTCACCGATCAAGTCACCCGCATTCATACCCACAATACCGCCACCCACTACCCGCTTGGTATCCTCATCAAACAACAATTTGGTGAAGCCATCGTCGGCGTTGTTGGCTATGGCACGACCTGAGGCAGCCCAAGGGAATACTGCCTTGCCCACTTTAATACCTTGGTCTTTGGCCTGGTCCTCGGTTAATCCAACCCAAGCGACCTCGGGGTGCGTATAGGCCACACTCGGAATAACCCGAGCATCGAAGAACGCTTTTTCATCCGCAGCAGCCTCGGCAGCCACGTGGGCCTCGTGCACTGCCTTGTGTGCAAGCATGGGTTGGCCTACCACATCACCGATTGCGAAAATATGAGGTACGTTGGTCCGCATTTGCTTGTCCACTGGGATGAAGCCGCGTTCGGTGACCGCAACACCCGCTTTCTCGGCGCCAATTTTCTTGCCGTTGGGTGTACGGCCCACCGAAACCAACACCATGTCATAAAGCTGGGGCTCTTTCGGGGCCTGTTCGCCTTCGAATGTCACCAGAATGCCCTTTTTCGTGGCCTCTACGCCCACGGTTTTGGTTTTCAACATAATGTTGTCAAACCGTGGCGCATTGCGCTTTTGCCAGACTTTCACCAAATCGCGATCGGCCCCTTGCATCAAGCCATCCAGCATTTCAACCACATCCAAACGGGCACCCAAGGCCGAGTACACCGTGGCCATTTCAAGACCAATGATGCCTCCGCCTATGATCAGCATGCGCTTGGGAACAAAGGGCAATTCAAGCGCACCAGTCGAATCCACAATGCGAGGGTCTTCAGGAATAAAAGGCAAATGCACCGGTTGTGAACCTGCGGCAATAATTGCCTTGTTGAACTGAATCACTTGCTTGCTGCCATCGGCCAATGCCACCTCAAGGTGATTGGCACTTAGAAAGCTGCCCACGCCTTGTACGGTTTTGACCTTGCGGCCTTTGGCCATGCCAGCCAAACCACCAGTGAGCTTGCCAACCACGCTGGCTTTGTGTGCGCGTAATTTATCAAGATCAATTTCAGGCCTGGCAAATGCAATGCCGTGCTCGCCCATGTGCTGTGCCTCCTCCAGCACTTGCGCGGTGTGCAAGAGTGCTTTGGAAGGAATACAACCCACGTTCAAACACACCCCCCCCAGGGTGCTATACCTTTCAACCAGAATGGTATTCATGCCAAGGTCGGCACTTCGGAAGGCTGCGGAATAACCACCGGGGCCCGCACCCAACACCAGCACATCGCAAGTGTGGTCAATCTGACCACTGTAACTGCTGGCTGGGCCTGCAGTTGCAACTGGTGCGCTTGGTACGGGTGCAGCAGCCGGTTGGGGCGCCGCCGCAACTGCTGGTTTTGACTCAGCAGCCGGAGCTGCTGCAGCCGCACCGGCACCACTGATTTCACAAATCTCGCTGCCCTTCGAGACCTTGTCGCCAACCTTCACCAAAAGCTTGGTCACAACGCCATCATCGGATGCGGGAATTTCCATGCTGGCCTTGTCGGACTCCACCGTGATCAAAGACTGCTCCTTGCTCACTTTGTCGCCCACTTTGACCAACACTTCAATAATTTCTACGGAATCAAAATCACCGATATCAGGAACGATCAGTTTCATATGTTCATCCCCTTACAACAGCACTTTGCGCATGTCGGCCAAAACGCCAGCAAGCTCTGTGGTGAACCGGGCAGCCATGGCGCCATCAATTACGCGGTGGTCGTAACTCAGGCTAAGAGGCAACATCAGGCGGGGCTCAAATTCCTTGCCATTCCAAACCGGTTTCATGGCCGATTTGGACAAGCCCAAAATAGCCACCTCAGGCGCATTAATAATCGGCGTGAACATGGTTCCACCCACACCACCCAATGAAGAAATAGTGAATGTGGCACCCTGCATATCAGCGCCTTTCAGCTTGCCGTCGCGGGCTTGGGCAGACAATTCACCGAGCTCATTGGCAATCTGTGCAAAGCCTTTTTGATCCACACCCTTGATAACCGGTACCACCAAACCGTTTGGCGTGTCGGCCGCAAAACCAATATTCCAGTATTTCTTCACAATCAATTTGTCGCCAGCTTCACTCAGCGACGCATTGAAGGCCGGGTACTTTTTCAGAACTGCAACACAAGCCTTCATCACGAAAGCCAACATGGTCAGCTTAACGCCTTGCTTGGCCAGTGCAGCATTGGTGTCTTTGCGGAATTGCTCCAGATCAGTGATGTCAGCCTCATCAAACTGCGTCACGTGCGGAATCATGACCCAGTTGCGGTGCAGGTTCGGACCAGACAACTTCTTGATGCGTGAAAGTTCCTGCTCTTCAATTTCACCGAACTTGGTGAAATCCACTTTTGGCCAGGGCAACAAATCGAGGCCCACACCACTGCCGCCTTTTGCTGCGCCAGCGGAGGCAGAACCCACTCCGGCAACAGCCGCCTTCACGAAGTTACGGACATCGTCGGGCGTGATTCGCCCTTTCGGACCGGTGCCTTGCACAGCGGTCAAGTTCACACCCAATTCCCGTGCAAATTTCCGAACTGACGGACTTGCGTGCGGCGCGTTCACTGAGGTTGCGGTTGGGCTGTGTGGCTCAGAAGTGGCTGGTGCCGAAGCCATCACCGGCGCAGGTGCAGAACTGACCACAGGTGCAACTGCAGCCGGCTTGGGTGCTTCATTCTTGGGTTCTTCGGCTTTGGGTGCTTCTTCTGCCTTCAGCGTCGAAGTGGCTGCCCCGCCTGAAGCTGGTTCCAGAATCAGCATCAGGCTGCCTTCTTTCACCTTGTCACCAATGTTCACCTTCATTTCTTTGACAACACCTGCCTGCGGGCATGGAATTTCCATACTGGCTTTGTCAGATTCAACGGTGATGATGGATTGCTCCGCCGCCACGGTATCACCGGCCTTCACCAACACTTCAATCACTTCCACCCCGTCAAAATCGCCGATGTCGGGTACCTTGATTTCGATTGTCATGACTATCGTCCTTTTTATGCGTAGGCTGGATTTGGCTTGTTGGGGTTAATGCCGTATTTCTTGATTGCTTCACCCACGGTGCTCAGTGGAATGTCACCCTGATCAGCCAAAGCCTTCAGCGCCGCAACCGTCACGAAATAACGGTTCACCTCAAAATGCTCACGCAACTTGGAGCGGAAATCGGAACGGCCAAAACCATCGGTACCCAGCACTTTGTATTCACGGCCTTTGGGCACGAAGGGTCGAATTTGGTCAGCAAACAACTTCATGTAGTCGGTTGACGCCACAATTGGGCCTTCGGTTTTGGCCAACATTTTTTCAACATAACTTTGTTTGGATTTCTTCTCTGGATGCAGCATGTTTTCACGTTCAACATCCAGACCTTCACGGCGCAGTTCGGTAAAGCTGGTCACAGACCAAACATCGGCTGCGATACCCCAGTCATTTTCAAGCAACTCGGCCGCTTCCAGTGATTCACGCAAAATAGTGCCTGAGCCCAGCAATTGAACACGCTTCTTGCCAGCCTTTTTCAACGCCGACTCACGGCACACATACATGCCTTTCAAGATCCCTTCTTCGGTGCCCTTCTTCAGGCCTGGCTGAGCATAGTTCTCGTTCATCACGGTGAGGTAATAGAACACGTTTTCCTGATCTTCCACCATGCGTTTCAAGCCATGCTGAATGATCACCGCGAGCTCATGGGCAAAAGTGGGGTCATAACTGACACAGTTTGGAATGGTTGAAGACAGAATATGACTGTGCCCGTCTTCATGCTGCAAACCCTCACCATTCAATGTGGTGCGTCCTGCTGTACCGCCCAAAAGGAAACCACGCGCCTGCATGTCGCCCGCAGCCCAGGCCAAATCGCCCACACGCTGGAAACCAAACATGGAGTAGTAAATGTAGAACGGAATCATCACGCGGTTGTTCGTGGAATACGAGGTGGCAGCAGCAATCCAGGAACTAAATGCGCCTGCTTCGTTAATGCCCTCTTCCAGAATTTGGCCTGCTTTGTCTTCCCGGTAGTACATCACCTGGTCTTTGTCGACAGGCTCGTACAACTGGCCTTGTGACGAATAAATACCCAACTGGCGGAACATGCCTTCCATACCAAACGTGCGGGCCTCATCGGGGACAATTGGCACAATACGCTGACCGATTTCCTTGTCGCGCACCAGTGCAGTCAATACGCGCACAAATGCCTGGGTGGTCGAAATTTCACGACCTTCCTTGGTGGGTTCCAGCACGGCTTCGAATGCATCCAGGCCAGGCACTTTCAGTTTTTCATCAGCCTCGCGACGGCGCTTGGGCAGATAACCCCCCAAGGCATGACGACGTTCATGCAGGTACTTGATTTCTGGCGCATCGTCGGCAGGTTTGTAGAAAGGCACGTCTTCGATAATGTCGTCGGACACTGGAATATTGAAGCGATCGCGGAATTCCTTGATCGATTGAATGTCCAGTTTCTTTTGCTGGTGAGTGGTGTTTTTGCCCTGACCCACTTTGCCCATGCCGAAACCCTTCACGGTTTTGGCCAGAATGACAGTCGGCTGACCTTCATGTTTCATGGCGGCGTCGTAGGCGGCGTAAACCTTGTGCGGGTCGTGACCACCGCGGTTTAAGCGCCAGATGTCTTCGTCGGTCATGCGGGCAACCATTTCGAGCAACTTGGGGTGCTTGCCGAAGAAGTTCTTGCGCACGTAGGCGCCGTCGTTGGCTTTGCAGTTCTGGTATTCGCCATCCACCATTTCGTTCATGACTTTGCGCATCAAGCCATCTTTGTCGCGGGCCAACAATTCGTCCCAGTAGCCGCCCCAAATGACTTTGAGCACATTCCAGCCTGAGCCGCGGAATTCACCCTCCAGTTCCTGAATGATCTTGCCATTGCCGCGCACCGGGCCATCCAGGCGCTGCAAGTTACAGTTCACCACGAACACCAGGTTGTCCAGCTTTTCACGTGCGGCCATGCCGATCGCGCCCAGCGATTCAGGTTCGTCCATTTCGCCGTCGCCACAGAACACCCACACTTTTCGCTTGGAGGTATCGCAAATGCCGCGAGCATGAAGATACTTCAGGAAACGGGCCTGATAAATACCCATGAGCGGGCCAAGACCCATCGACACCGTCGGGAACTGCCAGAAATCAGGCATCAATTTCGGGTGCGGATAGCTGGAAAGGCCCTTGCCATCGACTTCCTGACGGAAGTTGTTTAACTGCTCCTCAGTCAAACGACCCTCCAGAAAAGCGCGAGCATAAATACCGGGTGACACATGCCCCTGGAGGTACAACAGATCGCCACCGTGGTTTTCATTCTCAGCATGCCAAAAATGATTGAAACCAACACCAAGCATGGTTGCCAGTGAAGCAAAGGAGGCAATGTGACCACCGAGATCACCGCCATCGGGTGGGCTTTTCTTGTTGGCGCGCACCACCATGGCCATGGCATTCCATCGCATCCATGAACGAAGACGTTCTTCGTATTCCATATTGCCCGGGCAACGTGTTTCAAGATGTACCGGAATGGTGTTCACGTATTCAGTATTGGCCGAGAACGGAATAAACGCACCACTCAGGCGCGCTTTGGCAATCAGTTGTTCAAGCAAGTAATGCGCGCGCTCTGGGCCTTCACGCTCCAGCACGGCCTCCAGGGCATCAAGCCATTCTTGGGTTTCTTGGAAATCGGGATCGTCCGATCCGGGGAAATTGAGTTGCGCTGACATTGCTTCCTCCTTGGGTCTCTGGGTTCTTTTGCAGAAACACGAGCTTTTGGCTGTATTTCCTGTTGATATTAGAGTATCACACCTAATTTAAAAAGTTTCAAATTATGATTTGAGTTTTCATATTATGGAATATCTAAGGATTTTCCCGAATCACCCTGAATCCATTTCCCTCACAGGGCTGCTTGTTTGTACACTTCAGACATCTTCAGAAATTCGAGACAAAGTCGACCGTGCGCCTCAGCGATCAACCCCGTACAAGCCCTCTGGTTTGGGCCACCCCGCTGGTGGGCATTATTCTGTTTTTGCTCGCGATGGGCGCTTTCTTCTATACCCTTCACTCGGAAGATCAGAATCAGACGCAATTGCGCGTCATTCGTGATGTGGAACTGGCCCGGCAAACCATTCGTACCCGCTTGCTGGCCTCGCAAGAACGCCTGAACCAGATTGCTCGCGGGTTTGAGCAGAACAGCACCGATGTGGAAGGTTTCCGCTTTTCAGCCCAAGCGCTGCTCAATGAATTTCAGGAGATCAGCAGCATTCTGATCATTGATGAAGAAAGACGGGTGACCAATTTGGCGTTGCCCAGTTTGCGCTCATCCGAAGTACTCCACCCCCTTTACCAAACCATTGAAGATGCCGAAAGTTATTGGGCATTCAACACGGCCAGGGAAACCCGATTGCCAGTTTTTTCAAGACCGTTTCTTGACCCGTCCGGAAAGGTATTCATCGAAGTACACAGTCCAATTTTCAGCAAAGGGGACTTCATCGGCACAGTGGCCGCAACCATCCCATTGGGTTCGCTGCTGAACGATGCAGTACCCGAGTCCTTTGTTCAGCTTTACCTGGTCAGTATTGTGGACGGGGGCGGCAACCCGGTCGCGTCCAATGTCAGTCGATCGATCGACAATGCAAAGTTGAGTCACGAAGTTCCGCTGGACCCGCCCGGTCATGGCCTGAAACTTCGTGCCGTGCTTTACAAGACCAACACAGAGTTGTTTTCCAACATGCTTGCATGGGCGGTGTTTGGACTTTCCCTGGTGATCGTGTGGAGTTTTATCTTGTTGTTTCGACATGCGAAACTTCGCAGTCAAGCTGAGAAGCGTTTGCTGGCCGAAACCAAGTTTCGACGGGCGATGGAGGACTCTGTAGTTACCGGTATGCGGGCCATCGACATGCAGGGTCGCATTACCTATGTAAACCCTGCTTTTTGCCGAATGACTGGCTACAAGGAAACCGAGCTGGTGGGTATGGCCCCACCCTTTCCGTATTGGCCTGACCGATCCTATGAAGAACAGCAAACCAACCTGGATTTGATTTTGTCAGGCAATGCGCCACAAAAAGGCATTGAAGTACAGGTTCGCAGACGGGACGGCAGCGTGTTTGACGCACGCATGTATGTGTCACCCCTGGTCGACAGTGAAGGCCAGCAAAGCGGCTGGATGACTTCGATGACTGACATTACCGAGCCGCGTCGAATTCGCGACGAACTGGCGGCGGCCCATCGGCGATTTGTTCGCATCCTTGAGGAACTGGATGCTGCCGTGTGTGTGCAAGGCCCAGACGCCGGCGCTGACGAGTATATTTTTGTGAACAGGCTACATCGCGAGTGGTTTGGCACGGCCACACCACCCCGAATGTCGAAAAACCGTCGGAACCGGATCAATTTGTATGAACCTTTTGAATGGCTCAACCCGGTCTCTCAGCGTTGGTATGAGGTTCGGAGGCGATCCATTTCATGGGTCGATGGCGCAACCGTGGTGATGCAAGTGGCCACAGACATTTCTTCACGCAAGGAGGCCGAAGAGATGTCGCGACAGCAACAGGAAAAGTTGCAGTTCACTTCCCGATTGATCACCTTGGGCGAATTGGCCTCCTCGTTGGCCCACGAAATTAATCAGCCACTGGCCGCGATTTCCAACTACAACATGGGCAGCGTGACCCGACTCAGAGCCGGAAAAGTGAGCCCCGAAGACTTGCTGCCTGTCCTTGAAAAAGTAAATGTACAGGCACAGCGCGCGGGCGATGTGATTCGTCGAATTCGCGAATTCGTCAAACAGCAGGAACCCAAACGCGGTCCCTGCCCCATCGGCAAGATCATTGAAGACGCGATCAGCTTTTCCCGCCTTGAGGCCAAGCACCAGTCTGCCCGCATTGAGATGAACCTGCCCAATGCACTGATGTCGGTAGTAGCCGATCCGGTGTTGATTGAGCAAGTGCTGATGAACCTGATCAAAAATGGCCTTGAAGCGATGAGCCACTTGCAGCCTGAGCAAAAATTGATCGAAATTCAGGTCGGTCAATCGGCTCAGTTCGCCCTGATTGAAGTTCGGGATCATGGCGTGGGGGTGCCCGAAGACATCCGTCAAAGGTTGTTTGAGTCGTTTTTCACCACCAAATCCGATGGAATGGGTATGGGCCTGAACATCTGTCGTACTATTATTGAGTATCATCAAGGCCAATTATGGGTAGAACCCGCGCAAGGCCAGGGCAGTGTCTTCAAGTTCACGCTGCCATTGGCCGAAGACTCGGTGCTTGCGCACGTCAACCCACCTGTTATGGAATAAAGCCAATGCTCCACACTCAGCCACGCCCCACCGATATGCAAGAAACCGTGTTCATCGTGGATGACGATGAGGCGGTACGGGATTCTCTTCAATGGCTAATTGAAACCGAGGGCTATCAGGTGAAAACCTATGAAGACCCAGAATTGTTTCTGGAGCAACTGGTGTGGCCCCTCCCGTGTGTATTGTTGCTGGACATTCGCATGCCCAAACTCTCGGGCCTCGAGGTTCAAAAAACACTGAACGAACGTGGCATACCCATTCCCATTGTATTTATCACTGGTCATGGCGATGTCACACTGGCTGTGGAAACGATGAAAAATGGTGCAGTTGATTTCCTCGAGAAGCCATTCGATGAAGGCAAAATCAAAGACCTTATCCACCAGCACATGCAACTGGCCCACGAGCTTGCCCAAAACGCCAAGCTCGATGAGCAGATCAACAAACTCTATTCCAAATTGACCACACGTGAATTGCAGGTGCTGGAGCGGATTGTATCGGGCCGGCTGAACAAGCAAATTGCTGATGATCTGAACATCAGTATCAAAACTGTGGAAGCGCACCGCGCCAACATCATGGACAAATTGCAGGTGACCACTGTGGCGGATTTGTTGAAAATCGCCTTGCGCAAATCACCGGAACTGGCACAACCCTGAACACCACCAACGAGGCCCGCCAGATACCTTTGCTGGGCCTCGTTCAATTGAACCATTTCAAATTTTCGAACTCATTTAATCATGTCTGCACAAATCATCAGCGGAACCGAATTGGCCGCCTCCATTCGAGAAACCATTGCCCAGCGCGCTGCTGAATTGACAGCCCTTGGCCACCAGCCCGGTTTGGCGGTAGTGCTCGTGGGCGAAGACCCGGCATCGCAGGTTTACGTGCGCAACAAGGTATCAGCCTGTGAAAAAGCCGGCTTCAAATCGGTGATGCACCGCATGCCGGAAAACACCAGCCAGGACGCGCTGGTCGGTCTGGTCGAACAACTGAATGATGACCCCACCATTCACGGTATTTTGGTGCAATTGCCCTTGCCAAAACACCTGGACTCCCATCTGGTCATTGAATCCATCAGTGCAGAGAAAGATGTCGATGGTTTTCACGTCAGCAATGCTGGTTTGTTGATGACTGGCAAACCACTGTTTCGCCCCTGCACACCCTATGGTGTCATGAAGATGCTTGAGCTGACAGGAATCGAATTGCGAGGTGCGGAGGCGGTTGTAATCGGTGCCAGCAATATCGTGGGTAAACCACAGGCGATGTTGTTGCTTCAACAAGGCGCCACTGTAACCTTGTGCAACAGCAAAACCAAGGACCTGAAATCCCATTGCCAACGCGCGGACGTCCTTGTCGTTGCGGTGGGTCGCCCCAATATGATTACCGGCGACATGATCAAACCGGGTGCTGTCGTGATCGATGTCGGCATCAACCGTTTGCCGGATGGCAAACTGTGCGGCGATGTTGATTTTGATTCGGCCAAGGAAGTGGCTGGCTGGATTACGCCAGTGCCCGGGGGTGTTGGCCCCATGACCATCACCATGCTGTTGCAAAACACAATTGAAGCGGTAGAACGCAGTATTTAACAGCGACGTTCAAGTATTTTTTGTAGGACCCCAAGACCATGAGCATGAAAATGGACACGAACAATCCCTTACTCGACTTTTCCGGACTGCCCCGTTTTTCGGACATCAAGACTGAGCACGTGGAACCCGCCATTGACACCTTGCTCGCCGCTGCGAAAAAGCAGCTGGAGATTACAGCCAACACCTCGCCAGAGAAAGCCACTTGGGACGAAACTTTGCTGCCACTCGACATCGCCTGCGAACAACTGAGCCGCGCTTGGGGTGTGGTGGGGCACTTGCATTCGGTGGCTGACACGGAAGAACTTCGCGCAGCCTACAATGCCTGCCTGCCTAAAACCACCGAGTTCTGGACCATGGTTGGGCAAGATGAGCGCCTGTACGCCATTTACAAAGCCATTGAACAGAGTGATGCGGCCCAACAATTCACGCCGGCACGCCTGAAGGTGCTGGCCAATTCCATTCGTGGTTTCAAACTGGGCGGGGCTGAGCTGCCCGCTGACCAAAAACCACGTTACGCGGAAATTCAGGATCGTCAGGCCGCCATAACGGCAAAGTTTTCCGAGAATGTGCTGGACGCCACCAATGCCTTTGAGTTGATCGTGACCGACAAAGCTGATTTGGCAGGCATTCCTGAATATGCAGTGCACGCGGCCGAGGAACTTGCAAAATCGGAAGGCAAAACAGGCTATAAATTTACCCTTCAATTTCCATCTTACTTTCCTGTGCTGCAATACGCCGAGAAACGCGAGTTGCGTGAGACGCTTTATGAGGCCTATGCCAAACGCGCATCCGAATTTGGCCCAACCGAACTTGACAACACTGCCCTGATTCGCGAACTGCTACAACTTCGCCTTGAGGAAGCCCAAATGTTGGGTTACCGTAATTTCGGTGAACTGAGCCTGGTCCCAAAAATGGCCAACACGCCCGATGAAGTGGTCAACTTCCTGCGTGAACTGGCCACCAAAGCGAAACCATTCGCGGTACGCGACCTGGAAGAGATCAAGGAGTTCGCCAAAACAGAACTTGGGCTGGACGATCTTCAAAGCTGGGACATGAGCTATGCCTCTGAAAAACTGAAAGAAAAGAAATACGCTTTCAGTGATCTGGAGGTGCGCCAATACTTTCAGGAGGACCGTGTGTTGGACGGCCTGTTCAAGCTGACAGAAAAATTGTTCAGTGTCCAAATCGTCAAAGCCCATGCCGACACCTGGCATCCTGATGTGCGCTTCTTCGAAGTGCAGAAGGAAGGCAAAGCCATTGCGCATTTCTATCTGGACCCCTACGCAAGGGCCAGCAAACGCTCTGGCGCCTGGATGGACGATGCCCGAGGCCGCAAGCGCACCGAGCAAGGTGTGCAAACACCCGTGGCCTATCTCACCTGTAACTACACCAAACCGGCGGCCGGAAAAGCAGCGCAATTGTCACATGATGATGTGCAAACCCTGTTCCATGAATTCGGACACGGCATTCACCACATGCTGACCCGCGTGGATGAACTGGACGTAGCCGGCATCAACGGCGTGGAATGGGATGCGGTGGAATTGCCCTCTCAATTCATGGAAAACTTTGCCTGGGAATGGAGTGTGGTTGAATCGCTCACCGCACATGAAACCACAGGCGAACCCATGCCCAAGGCCCTGTTTGACAAAATGGTAGCCGCAAAGAATTTCCAGAGCGGTCTGCAAACACTACGTCAAATCGAGTTCTCGCTGTTTGACATGCTTGTTCACACTGAATTTGACCCACATGGTGAAGCAAACATTCTTGACCTTTTAGGCCAGGTGCGCAAAGAAGTGGCTGTGCTGGTTCCGCCAGCCTACAACCGCTTCCCGAATTCGTTCAGCCATATCTTTGCTGGTGGTTACGCAGCTGGTTACTACAGCTACAAGTGGGCGGAAGTATTGTCTGCGGATGCGTTTGCCATGTTCGAAGAAAACGGTGTGGTCAGCCCTGAAACCGGCAAAAAATTTCTGGAAGAAATTTTGTCGGTGGGCGGTAGCCGCCCTGCTGCTGAATCGTTCAAGGCTTTCCGAGGCCGAGAGCCAAGCATCGACGCCCTGCTTCGCCACACAGGCATGGTCGATCAAAGGCAGGCCGCTTGATGGTTGATCAATTGTTTGACAAGGCTGCCAGTATTCGATTGGCCACCTGGAACGTGAACTCGCTCAAGGTGCGCCTGCCACATTTGCTTCAATGGCTTGAGAGCAATCCGGTCGACCTTCTAGGTCTGCAAGAACTGAAACTGACCGACGACAATTTTCCCGTGGCTGAACTGGAGGCTGCGGGTTACGGCGCTGTATTTGCCGGACAGAAAACCTACAACGGTGTGGCCATTCTGTACAAAAAAGCCACCATGCCGGAACCGGTTGATGTTCAGGTTAACCTGCCAAGCTTCCCTGATGAGCAAAAGCGCGTAATTGCCGCTTCGTTCGGAGATCTGCGTTTCATTAGCGCTTATGTGGTGAACGGCTCGGAGGTGGGCTCGGACAAGTTTGAGTACAAGAAAGCCTGGCTTGATGCCTTACTGAAAGACTGCGAGGCTTGGTTGGCCCGATATCCCAAACTAGCGCTGGTAGGTGATTACAACATCGCGCCCGATGATCGTGATGTGCACGATCCCAAGGCTTGGGCTGGCCAAGTGCTGTGCTCGGAGGATGAGCGCACTCGCTTCAATACACTGCTGGGCTTAGGTCTGGTTGATAGTTTCAGGCTGTTCGAGCAAGCCGAGAAAACCTTTTCCTGGTGGGATTACCGTATGCTGGGTTTTCAAAAAAACAAGGGGCTGCGAATTGACCATGTGTTACTTTCAAAGCCTTTGGCCGAACGTTGCACAGCCAGCTTTATAGACCGTGCGCCCCGTAAATGGGAAAAACCTTCTGACCATGCCCCTGCCGTGGCAACCCTATCGAAATAACACCACCTCTCCCCCTGCAAAAGGGGGAACACCTTGGTAAAACAGGCTATTTACCCCTCTAATTAGGCAATTAGCAAGGGGTAGGCGATGCGATGATCGAAGCTGTTCATAACCTTCCCAATCGCTTCACACCATGAACCTAAAGACTCTGCCCCTTTCCAAACAAATCAGTTTTACCAGTGCTGCCTTGGTGGCCTTGATTGTATTGAGCTTGGTCGGCATTACGGCTGCTTACACTTTCAATGCAGCAACAGCCCGAACCGAACGCGCTGTATCAACCCAGGCCGAAGGTTTGCGACAAACCATGGATATCGCCTACAAGCTCTCAGAAAGTTCTGTGACCCAACTTGCAGAGTTGTTTGAAGTTGAATTCAACGGAGAGTTGCTGGTTGACCCTGAACAGCAGATTTCGATTACACCTGAAATTGACGGGCCTATGGTGACGCTGGATTCGACCTTCATTACTGGCAACTATGGTGTTGTGGACAATTTCACAAAAATGACCGGTGGTATCGCGACCGTGTTTGTTCGCACAGGTGATGATTATTTGCGAATTTCAACCAGCCTGAAAAAAGAAAATGGTGAACGTGCGGTGGGTACCAAGCTCGATCGCAGCCACCCAAGCTATGCCAAGATAATTAAAGGCGAAACCTACGTAGGTGAGGCACTGCTGTTTGGTAAGCGTTATATGTCGAAGTACTTGCCAATAAAAAGCACTGACGGCCAACATGATCTGGTGCTTTACATTGGGTTTGACATGACCAACCTGTTTGCTGACGTTCAAAATGCGGTGTTGAGCACACGCATTGGTGAAACCGGCATTCCCTATGTGTTGTACACCGCAGGTGCCAATGCAGGCAAAGTGATGATTCACTCGCAATTCAAAGGTGATGAGTTCAAAGAGCTGGCCGCCAAAGAATCTGACCTTCAGGGCCTGCTCGACAAAATGACCAAAGAAGACAGCGGCATTACCCAAATTAGCTGGACCAATCCGATATCGGGTGAAAACCGCACCGAGTTTGTTGCATTCACCAAGGTACCTCAGTGGGGCGGTGCGGCCATTGTTGCACCGGCGCTTACTTCGGAGATGTTCAGCACGATTTACGCCATGTCGGGCATGATGGTGATCATGGGTCTGATTGCTTCCGCCGTGATCGCGTTTGCCTTGTTCTGGGTCACCAGCCGCCTGACCAGCTCAACCAAGGTTCTCACAGCCTTGGCATTGAAACTGGGTAACGGCGACATGACTGCACGTGCGGATGATGAAGTGACCAACGGCAACGTGTCGACCAAAAACGAAATTAGCCTTCTGGCCCGCAGCATGAACCGCATGGCCGAAAGCATGGAACAAGCCTTGGGCGCTGTAAAACGCAGCACCGACCAGGTTCAAGAGGCCTCAGAGGATCTGGTACAAACCAGCGAGGAACTCAGCAAGGGTGCGGCTTCCGGCAGCGATGCTGCTTCAGGCATGGCCGCTGCGGTTGAGGAAATGTCTTCCTCGATTTCCAGCGTGGGTGAATCCGCCACTGAAGCCAAGGACGTCAGCAATAAGGCGCGTCAACTGGCAGACGACGGTTTGGGTGCGATCAATTCCGCCACACAACAAATGCACAAAATTTCTGAAAATGTACAAGGTACCGCCAGCGTTATTCAACAGTTGGGCGAACAATCCAGAGAAATTTCAGAGATCGCCCTGATCATTAAAGGGATCGCAGAGCAAACCAACTTGCTGGCCTTGAATGCTGCCATCGAAGCGGCTCGCGCGGGGGAACAGGGACGAGGCTTCTCGGTGGTGGCGGATGAAGTGCGCAAGCTGGCTGAACGCACCCGCAAGTCGACCGATGATATTCACGGCATGATTGAAGCCATTCAAAACAGCTCTGGCGTGGCAGTCAATAATATGGACATGGCAGTGGAAAGCGTGAAAAAAGGTGTTGAGCTTGTAGACCGCGCCGGTCAGGCCATGAACCAGATCACGGCAGATTCCTCGGCCGTGGCCCATTCGGTTGAAAACATTCATGCGGCCCTGCTTGAGCAAAACCAGGCATCGGAAAGTATTGGGCAACAAGTGGAAGTTGTGGCTCAATTGTCGGAAGGCAATCTGGACATGGCCCGCCGTGCAGCCAATGCCGTGTCAGGCCTGAAAGGCGTGGCAACAGACCTGTCCAACATCCTGAAAAAGTTCCAGGTCAAGAATATGTAAGTGGAACACCAACCCGCAAAAAAGCCTCTGCATGCAGAGGCTTTTTTGTTTTGACCATTCTTGAATTATTAATCGATGTCCTTCACATCAATATTCAAATCCTGAATTTTCCGGGTGATGGTGTTGCGCCCTATTCCCAAGCGTTGAGCTGCCTCAATCCGTTTTCCATGAGTCGCTTTCAAAGCGGCTTGAATCATGGTGGTTTCAAACTGCGCAGTCAATGTGTCCATCACATCTGGCTGACCGCTGTCCAAGGCTTTTTCGGCCTCAATGAACAGAAGCTCCAGCCAACTTGCGCTGCCCACTGGTACTGGCGGATTCGAAAACACTTCGCCCACGGCAGTATCAACAGGATACTTGCCTGCCGACATACCCGAGTTGGTCTGTAAACCTGGGGTGGCGGTACCAGGAGATACCGGGACACTCTCTGGCAACCACAAATTGGGGCTTGGCGAATTGAGCGATGATTTTTCCTGCGCGGTTGCACTACCACTTTGAAACGCCTTGAGCTCTGGAGGCAAATCACGCGCCTCCACCAGTTGGGCAGGTGCCATTACGGTGATCCAGCGGCACACGTTCTCAAGCTGACGCACATTACCCGGAAACGGAAATTCGCTGATGATGCGAATTGCAGATTCGGACAGGCGTTTTGTCTCGGTACCCAGCTCTCGGGCTGATACATTCAAAAAATGCTTTGCAAGAATGGGAATGTCTTCCTGCCGTTCTCTCAACGGTGGAAGACGCAGACGAATCACGTTCAAACGGTGATATAAATCTTCCCGGAACATGCCCAACTTCACGCGCTCATCCAGATTTTGGTGCGTGGCTGCTATTACCCGAACATTGGCCTTGATGGGCTGTTGCCCGCCAACACGGTAGAAATGCCCGTCCGACAAAACCCTCAACAGGCGGGTTTGCAATTCGGCAGGCATGTCTCCGATTTCATCCAGAAAAAGAGTGCCACCCTCAGCCTGCTCGAACCTGCCTTGACGCTGGGCCTGGGCACCTGTGAACGAGCCACGCTCATGGCCAAACAACTCAGATTCAAGCAAGTCTTTGGGAATGGCGGCAGTATTCAGTGCAATGAATGGTTTTGAGGCTCGCGGGCTGTGTCGGTGCAAAGCACGAGCGACCAGTTCTTTGCCGGCCCCGCTTTCACCAGTAATCAAAACAGTGACATTGGACTGCGACAGGCGACCGATTGCACGAAATACTTCCTGCATGGCTGGAGCCTGACCCAGAATTTCAGGTGTACTGGAATCCGCCTCTTCGACAAATTCTTCCGTTTGTGATTCACGCACCGCGCGCAAAATCAACTCCACTGCCTTTTCAATATCGAAGGGTTTAGGCAGGTATTCAAACGCCCCACCCTGAAAGGCTGATACCGCACTGTCCAGGTCGGAATAAGCGGTCATGATGATAATTGGCAAATCAGGATGCCGATCACGAACCTTGGCCAGCAACTGAAGGCCACTTTGGCCTGGCATCCGAATGTCCGAGACCAGTACCTGCGGCACCTCGGTATCCAAACGTTCTAAAACTTCGGCAGCTGACGAAAAAATTTCGCAAGGAATCCCTTCGCGGGAAATTGCTTTTTGCAAGACCCAACGAATCGAGTGATCATCATCAACAACCCAAATTGGACGCATTAATTGTGGTTCCTTAAAACCGCTCAGCTGGTAGCGTGATCAAACTGCAGCGGCAATGTGACTTTGAAAAGTGTTCTTCCCGGTGTAGAGCTGCATTCAATAATGCCTTCGTGTTGTTGCACGAATGTTTGGGCCAACGTTAGCCCCAAACCACTGCCGCCCTCGCGCCCCGAAACCAGCGGAAAAAATATTCTTTCCATGATCTCAGCAGGTATACCGGGTCCGTTGTCGATCACTTGCAAGTCTAATGCCAGCCTGTGTTGTTTGCGGTTTAAGGTTACCCTACGCACCACTCTGGTGCATAGTGTTATTTGAGCAGTGCCTTCGGCGATCTGTGGTGCCAAAGCTTGTGCAGCATTGCGCACTATATTCAGGATTGCCTGAATAAGTTGCTCGAGATCGCCCAAGAACTCGGGAATCGAAATGTCGTAGTCTCGAATGAATTTCAAGCCCTTGGGGTGCTCAGCCAAAATCACCGAACGCACACGCTCACACACTTCATGAATATTCATCATGGACACAATGTGAGGTTTGCGATGTGGGGCCAGCAGGCGATCAACCAGGGTTTGCAGGCGATCCGACTCTTTGATCACCACCTGGGTGTATTCCTTCAAATCAGGTGAAGGGAGCTCAATTTCAAGCAATTGAGCCGCGCCACGAATACCGCCCAGCGGGTTCTTGATTTCATGCGCCAAATTTCGAATCAGTTCTTTATTGGCCAGTGACTGATCCATCATTCTGGCCTCACGGTCCACCTTCAATTGCTGCTCAATTTCTCGCAATTCAATGACTGTGACTCCGTTGGAACCATCGGGACACGACAGGGTGACATGAACATGCTCAGAAGTACCACTGGGTCGAATCAATTCGAATACCTGTCGCTTCACTCCGAAAGGATCCGCTTGGGATTTGTCGAGAAATTCCCGAAACGCATTGGCCTCAACGAACAAGGCGGCTAGAGCCTGTCCATCCAGACTGCGCCTGGAGACTTCCAGAAGTGTTTCAGCGGAGAGATTGGCGTACAACACCACACCTTCCGGATTACTCACCACCACCGCTGTGGCCAACAACTCCAGACCTTGAAACCGTTCTTTTTTCACTTCTTCCTCGTGGCGATGCGGCTGAATTCAAAAACGCTATTTTGACAGCCGAATCAATTCAGTTTTAAGTATTTCAATATTGTCATTGGTCACCATGATTTCTTGCTCAAGTCGCGAAACCCTGTCCAAATATTTTTGATAATTTTTTTCACTACCCAAACGATCGGGCTGACCATTTTTGTATTCGTCCTGCAAAGACTTCAACTTGCTTTCTTCGATGCGCAACTCCTCTTGAAGAATTTTCATTCGATCATCTTTGGCATTGAAATCAGCCGCTGATCGGCTGTCGTACGCAGCTGCGGCTCGCCGACCAGCGCTGCCGGCGGATTTGGACTCAGAAACTCCGCCACCTTTCGCAGCCGAACGCGGGGCCGGCACCACGGTAATCGGGTTCAGGTTGAGCGGCACGCAACCGGCACCACCGTCTGAGTTTTGATATGTTCGAACGCCATCAGCTCCAGTACACACAAACATCTCGGTACCCAATGCTTGCGCCTGAGGTACCGCAAAAAGCACCAGTACCAGGAAGATCAGTGAATAATGAATAAAACTCGACTTCACCATGATTGCATCTCTACATAATTCAGGACGACTTTCATGATACTTGATCCCCTTGGGCATCCCCTCCCCATGGAAGGCGAGTGCTGATACCAGACGGGGTAGGTTCTTTACAAACAACTGAAAATGAAAAATGGCCCTGCACTTGTTCAGTACAGGGCCACTTTCAGGTCCGATTAATACGTACAGTCTGAATTACAGGCCGTAGTACATGTCGTATTCGATGGGGTGTGGAGTCATGCGCATGCGCTGAACTTCTTCCATCTTCAAGTCGATGTATGCATCAATCATTTCCTTGCTGAACACGCCACCGCGAGTCAGGAACTCGTTGTCAGCCTGCAGGGCTTCCAAAGCCTGTTCCAGGCTGTGGCACACGGTTGGTACCAATGCGTCCTCTTCCGGAGGCAAGTCGTACAAGTTTTTGGTTGCTGCTTCACCTGGGTGAATCTTGTTCTGAACACCGTCCAGACCAGCCATCAACAAGGCAGAGAATGCCAGGTATGGGTTGGCCATGGGGTCGGGGAAACGCGCTTCAATGCGACGGCCTTTTGGATTGGCCACGTGTGGAATGCGAATCGATGCTGAACGGTTCTTGGCAGAGTAAGCCAACTTCACCGGTGCTTCGTAACCTGGCACCAAACGCTTGTAAGAGTTGGTGGATGGGTTGGTAATCGCATTCAAGGCGCGGGCGTGCTTGATGATACCGCCGATGTAGTACAGGGCGAAATCGGACAGGCCTGCGTAGCCATTGCCAGCAAACAGGTTCACGCCATCTTTCCAGACTGACTGGTGAACGTGCATGCCTGAACCGTTGTCACCCCACATTGGCTTGGGCATGAATGTGGCTGTCTTGCCGTAGCTGGCGGCCACGTTCCAAACGGTGTACTTCAGAATCTGGGTCCAGTCTGCACGCTTGGTCAGCGTGGAGAACACGGTACCGATTTCGTTTTGTCCGGCGCCAGCCACTTCGTGGTGATGCACTTCAACTGGCACGCCCTGCTGTTCCAGCAACAGACACATTTCAGAACGGATGTCCTGGAAAGAATCGGTTGGAGACACTGGGAAGTAGCCACCCTTCACGGTTGGGCGGTGAGCCAGGTTGCCGTGTTCGTAATCAATGCCAGTGGACCAGGAGGCTTCTTCGGACTTGATCTTGAAGAAACAGCCAGACATCTGGTCGTCCCAGGTCACGCTGTCGAAAATGAAAAATTCGGGCTCTGGACCGAAGTAGGCTGTGTCGCCCAGGCCAGAGGACTTCAGGTACGCTTCAGCGCGACGGGCGATGGAACGTGGGTCACGGTCGTAACCCTTGCCATCGGTTGGCTCGATTACGTCACAAGTCAAAATCAGTGTAGGCTCTTCGCGGAATGGGTCCATGCGAGCTGTATCAGGATCAGGCATCAACAGCATGTCAGAGGCTTCAATGCCTTTCCAGCCGGCAATGGAAGAGCCGTCGAATGCGTGGCCAGACTCGAACTTGTCTTCGTCAAACATTTTAACTGGCACAGACACGTGCTGTTCTTTGCCTTTGGTGTCGGTGAAGCGGAAGTCAACAAACTTCACTTCGTTTTCCGCAACCATCTTCATTACATCTTGGGCGGTCGCCATTGAAAATCTCCTGGTACGTGAGGTGGAATAGTGATCTAAAAAAATTCTGAGTCGAACTCTTCAATTTAAGCGAAACAATAGCACGTTCGATACCGCTATATATGACGCTCAGCGCGAATTCAATCTTCGACGTGGAGGGACAAAGCAAAGACCATACCAAGTTGATCGCCACCTCAAATCAACACTTTCGGCGGATCAGTCGAAAAATCCCACGGCACAATTGCACCACTACAGTGCATAATGCACCAATACAGTGCGCACTAGTATTTTGCCTAATCGATCACATGCTTGTATTACAATACACTCATCAAGAACATCACTTGAAAAACACCTCATGCCATTGACTTCACAGCAACTAATCGAGCAGGCCAAGAAGTACGCTTCTGAAAAAGGACTCAGCTATTTGGGCGCCCTCGCCCCTCAAGAGGCTTGGGAGTTATTGAATGCGGATGAAAATGCGGTGCTGGTCGATGTGCGAACAGATGCGGAACTCGACTGGGTCGGGCAGGTGAGTTTTTCAGAAGACCGATCGTTTCACGTTGAGTGGAACAATTACCCGGACGGTGTACGCAACCCCGATTTCATCGCCCAGATTGAGGCCCGGGTTGAGAAACATCAGCCGGTGCTTTTCATCTGTAGAAGTGGGGCCAGGTCGCACCACGCCGCCACCCTCGCCGCCAAGCATGGGTTTGAATTTGCAATCAATGTGCTGGAGGGGTTTGAGGGCGACAAAAACGACTTTCACCAACGATCAAGCATCAATGGCTGGCGTTTTCACGGGTTACCTTGGGAACAACATTAAACCCAGCAATCCGCGTTTACTGATTGTTATTGGCCGAAGAGACCGAACAACTTTCCAGCCAGGAAAAATGCTGCCAAGCAACCGAGCACATGAACCAAGGCGTGACCCAGCGCCAGCGCGGGCTTATCGAGAAGCAAATTGGCACCCTCAGCAGTAAAAGCCGAGAATGTGGTAAGCCCCCCCAACACGCCAGTCATGAGAAATAATCCAAACGGATTGGCCTTGAGCCAAGCTGGGCCCAACACTGAAAACAATAAACCCGCGACAAAACCACCAATCAGGTTGGCCATCAAGGTTCCGATTTGAAACGGCAACCAAACCGGCTGAACGAGCAACAAACCCAACCCGTACCGCCCCACTCCGCCCAGCCCAGCGCCGACAAACACCGCCAAGGCATTGATGGCATTCACTGCGCTTGCTCCCATCGCTCTTTGGCAGAGTCGTCGCTGTCCCGGGCCGACACCCAGCGCGCGCCCTCGGGTGTGTCTTCCTTTTTCCAGAAAGGGGCTTCGGTTTTCAAATAATCCATAATGAACTCACAGGCCAAAAATGCCTGCTGCCGGTGCTCGCTGGTGGCAGCAGCAAACACAATTTGATCTTCTGGATACAGGGGGCCTACGCGGTGGATAATCGTGGCAGAGGTGATTTCGAACCGCTCGTCGGCAACCTTCAGAATATTTTCAAGTGCTTTCTCAGTCATGCCCGGGTAGTGCTCTAGCGTCATGGCCCTCACCGTACTGTTTTCATTGATGTCACGCACTGTGCCAACAAAAGTGGCTACTGCACCAATTTCAGGCAAACCTTGACGGAGCCACCGAATTTCATCGGCTACATTAAAGTCTGATTCCTGAACAAGCACTTTGGAGCGTTTCATTTCAACCCCCTGTCACCGGCGGGAAGAATGCCACCTCAGCCTGCTCGCCCACCGGAGTTTCATCATCAGCCATATCCTGATTGACCGCGGCACGCAACCGCCCGACTTCCGAGACAGCTTTGGCAAAACCAGGGTACTCGGCACACAAATAGGCGCGCAGACCCGCTACAGTGGCTGGTGAAAACGCAGTATTCACTTCAAGACTGTCTTGTCCAAACTGTTCTTTCAAACTGGCGAAAAACCGCACTTTTACTTTCATTGCATCAAATCCTGATACGACACGTATTCCACCCAGTCACCCGGGTGTACCACCTGCCCCTTGGCAAGCCTGATCAAACCACTGGACCGGGCCAAGGAGGTCAAAACACCTGAACTCTGGTTTTTAAACAAAGTGGCCTTGTCCGATTGTACATCTGCTCGCAAAAATTCCTCACGGCGGGAGTCGGGGCTGGGCCAGGAAAACGCAGCCTGCACCTTTCGCACGCGCAGGCGCCAATCCACCTCCGCGAGGCCTTGTCCTTCCAGCAAACTCAAAAAAGGCTTCACGATCAGTTGAAAAGCCACCGCGCTGGACACTGGGTTACCGGGTAACCCGAAGAACCAGCTTTGTCCACCGGCTTGTCGATTGATGTGGCCAAACGCGATCGGCTTGCCAGGCTTCATGGCCACTTTCCATGACCGCAGCTGCCCCACTTTTTCGATCGCAGGTTTCACGTGGTCCTCCTCACCTACCGACACGCCACCAGAACTGATGACAGCATCACAATCGGCCAGGGATTCAAGCGCAGCGCATGTAGCCTCAAAGTTGTCGGGAACAATACCTACCGAGCGCACATCGGCGTGCATGGCTTCTAGAAGACCGCACCACACATACTCGTTGGAATTGTAGATTTGACCCGGCTGTAAAAGCTTGCCTGGGCTTTGAAGCTCACTGCCAGTGACCATTACACCTACTTTCAAGCGCCTGTTGACCGACACGGTGGGTACACCAATGGACGCAAGCAAGCCCACATGAATGGCATCAAGTCGTGTGCCTTGGGACAGCACCACCTGCCCGCAAGAAATATCTTCACCTGCGCGCCGTATCCATTGGCCTGATTTTGGCGAAGCGCTGAATGTCACGCTGCCATCTTCATTCACCACTACCTCTTCCTGCATCACCACAGAATCGGCGCCGGGAGGAATCGGTGCGCCGGTAAAGATTCGAGCCACAGTGTCAGGTTGCAAGGCTTGGGGAGAGGCGCCTGCAGGTACACGCTGAGAAACCTGAAAACGCCGGGATGGCTGAATATCGGCACAACGAACTGCATAACCATCCATTCCACTGTTGTCGTGCTGTGGCACGTTCAAAGTGGAACGAACATCCTGCGCCAATACTCGACCAAGCGCCTGATTCAAGCCCACCGATTCACTGGGTATTGCCGGCTGGGCAGCCATTGGCCACACCTGCCCAAGCAAATCATTCAAGTCAATCATTCACAAACCGTTTCAGAATAAATTGCGCAATTGAAGCTGGATCATTCAAGGGAAGAACCGGTAATCCGCGACATTCAATTTCATTGTCGCAAGCGACTGCGATAATGTTCGGGTCTTGAGGATACAACATCGGCTTGCCATTGGCTTCCCGCCAAATCTCGATTTTGGGAATATCTGCCCGCTTGAATCCTTCAACAATGACCAGGTCACAGGGCGACAACTTTTCAAGTTGCTGCTCAAGTGTAGGCTCCTCCTCATCTCGCAATTCATGCATCAACACCCAACGTTTGTTGGCAGTAATCAGCACTTCATAAGCGCCCGCTTCCCGGTGCCTGTAGGAGTCTTTACCCGGCCGGTCAATGTCGAACTCATGGTGAGCATGTTTAATGACAGACACTCGAACACCCTCACCAATCAAAATCGGTAAAAGCTGCTCAATCAATGTGGTTTTACCCACGCCGGAAAATCCGGCAAAGCCAAACACCTTGGGCACTTCAGTTTCCTTCTGACAATTGCTTTTCAATCAACAACAGCTGTTGACCTGTTTCTTTCAAAATATCTGCGGACGGGCGTGCCTTGCAGCGCAATACAATCTCAAAACATGCACCGAATTGTGGCTCAACTTCAGGCAGCACCGGGCTGGTGGCCCACAAATCGCCACCATAACGTTGCACCAGCATGCGTGACACCGGCAAACCCAGCCCCGTACCTCGACCCGCTTGTTTACTGGTGTAGAACATTTTGAAAATAAGTTGCAAGCGATCGGGAGGAATTACCTCGCCATTATTCTGAACCAGAATCTGAACCGCCTGCTGCCCATCGTTGAGACGCACATCCGCCGTTTTTATTGAGATGGTGGGGCCCTCATCCAAGGCTGCAGATGTTGAATCGAATGGTCCTTCCAGGGCGTGGGTCGCATTGATCAACAAATTCACCATAACCTGCTGCAACTCGGTTTTGCTGATTTGCACCGTGTGCTGCGCCTTGAGCTCTAACTTCAACTGAGCACGCACCATGTCGATTTCATTGCGAACAAACAGGATACTGTCCTGGATAATCTCATTGACATTGATTTCTTCGGTGTAGGAAGCGTATTCATCGGGCCTGCAAAACTGCAGCAGCTTTTGGACGATATTGCGCATGCGATGTACCTGCTCATCCAGTAAGCGCACTGTTTTCAGGCTTTCCGGATCGTTCAGGGTAATACGGATCAAATCCAGATGCCCCATCATGATCGCCAACGGATTATTGAACTCATGCGCAATACCCGCAGTTAATTGTCCCAAGGCCGCTAGCTTCTCTGAGGCCAGTAACTGCTCCACTGCCTGATGAAGTTTTTGATTCGCAGCCTGCAGGTCGGCAGTTCGCTGTCGCACACGCTCATCCAGTTGCTCATTCAAGCCGAGCAGTTCGCTGCGCCGTGCATCCAGTTGATCCAGCAGCGCATCAAAGTGATTGGCCAGGTCAGCAAACTCGTCTTCACGTCGAAGGTCGCCCACTCGGGCCGCGGTATCTCCGCGTTCCTGCAGGCTCATGATGTAATTCATGCGGCGAAGTGGGTAAAAGATTCCGGATGTCAAACGCACCACCATCATGGCACCCAAGACCATGGCCGCCCCCACCGCCAACAAAAACAAAATCAGCAGTTGTGTTTTTATGTTGGCATAAGGGGCTTCCAGAAAGCCCACATAAAACATCCCGATTCGTGCACCCTCTGGGCTAAGCAGTGGCGCATAAGCTGCCACATACCAGTCGTTCACCACGAATGCGCGCTCCAGCCATACCTCACCCCGGCCCAAGACACTTTGCCGAACCACATCGGACACACGGGTACCCAACGCACGCGACTCGCCGTCGCGACGAACCGTGGTCGCCACTCGTACATCTTCCAGGAAAATGGTGGTGGTGCCAATTGAGCCTTCCAGCAAAGTGTTCGGTGAATAAATCAGGTTGTTGATTTCATCGACCAAACCCAGGTTACCGTTCAACAGCAAGCCACCCTCCAGGTACCCCAACATGTTTCCATTGTTGAAAACAGGTTGCAGCACCTGAACAACCAAGCCACGGTCTTCGGCGCTTTTGGGTGAGGGGCTCGCATTGGATGTGGGAATAATCGCCTGCACCGCACGTGAGGCGAGGTCGGGAGAAATATCCATCAGCTCTTTGTTCGAGAGCAACACGGTGTAGCTGCCCGACTCGCGAAACTTCACCGATTTTTGAACTTCGGGATCAAGCATGTAAGGCAAGCGCGAAGGAAACGAATTCACCACCATGCCGGTTGGACTGATGAGTCGCAGGTAAGCAAAACCGAGTCGCTCCGCCTGCGCCTGAAGGTCTTTATTCGTCAACTTACCGTCCCGCTGGTTCAGCAAATTTCGAAGGTAGGCACTTTCAGACCAAGCCTTCAAAGCCTGTGATTTGCTCTCCTGCACATCGTTGAATTCTTGCTGCGCAAGCACCAGATCACTGCGTACTTTTGATATCAAAATTTTTGTGTAAGCCGCCTGCCCCGCCGACCACACCAGCATGGCCACAATAGGAATAAGTACCAGCAAAGGGATACAGGCCGTAACAACCAGTTTGGTTTTAACAGTCCAATGGCTGGGCCAAAAATGCCCGCGTGGCGGAAACGGCCGCTGACCTATTCTTGGCTCCACGCCATGCACTTTCGTTCAAGTGTTTTTCTGGACACGCCCAAGCGTCGCGCCGCCTCGGATTTATTGCCGCTGCAGGCATTCAATACTCGAAGAATGTGTGCCTTTTCGACTTGCTCAAGCGACTCGTTCTGTGGATCTTCGGCAGTGTGCTCCCGTTCATCCAGATCCAGATTCAAAGGCAAGTCTTCTTTGGGGAAATAACCCAGAATCAATGATCGTTCGATGAAGTTGCGTAGCTCCCGCACATTGCCTGGCCATTCGTAGGCTTGAAGGCGGGCCAGCATGTCCGGGCTTATTTTCAGGGGATCAATACGCAGCTTTTTGGCAAACACCTTGATGAAGTAATTGGCCAGAAGCTCAATGTCCTCGGGGCGGCTGCGCAACGGTGGCATTTCAATCGGCATCACCTGCAAGCGGTAGTACAAGTCTTGCCGAAACCGCCCTCGCTTCACTTCCACATCCAGGTTTACGTTGGTCGCAGCCACAATACGAACATCCACGTCCACTTCCTTGGTGCTGCCCACCGGGCGAATTCGCCGGTCTTCCAGAACACGAAGCAATTTGGTTTGCATGCTGAGCGGCAATTCACCAATTTCATCGAGAAACAGGGTGCCGCCCTGCGCGTAGTAGAACAAGCCCTGATGGGATTCATTGGCACCCGTGAAAGCGCCCTTGGCATGACCAAACAACTCGCTTTCAATCAATTCTGGAGAAATGG
>NZ_LUJK01000043.1 GCF_001601825.1 Limnobacter sp. CACIAM 66H1
GACGACCTCGATGCGGGCACCCAACAATGGAGTGCAGTTATAACGGTATGGTGCTCATGGGCAGGATCGAACTGCCGACCTCTCCCTTACCAAGGGAGTGCTCTACCACTGAGCCACATGAGCAACTTTCTATTAAAGCCTGGAGCGGGTGAAGGGAATCGAACCCTCGTCTTAAGCTTGGAAGGCTTCAGCTCTACCATTGAGCTACACCCGCACACCTTGTACACCCCTTTTCAAGGGCGCACTCGGTTAAACTGCTTGAATTCTTGGTGGAGAGAGTTGGATTCGAACCAACGTAGGCGTAAGCCAACAGATTTACAGTCTGCCCCCTTTAGCCACTCGGGCATCTCTCCAAAAGAGAACCCCGGATTATGGATGCTTTTTTAAACAACGTCAACACCTCATGCCCCCTTTCCGTCTTATTTGTATATTAATTCTTGGTTTTTCCAGCGGACTGCCCCTTGCTCTGACAGGAAGCACCCTCCAAGCGTGGCTGGCTGTGGAAAATGTGGACATAAAAACCATCGGTTTGTATGCGGTGGTTGGATTTCCATACACGTATAAATTTTTGTGGTCGCCATTTCTTGATTATTTAAAACCGGGCTTTTTTGACCAACGGCGTGGCTGGATTGCGTTGATGCAATTGGCCTGTGCCGGGCTGATAGCAACCATGGCCTTTGTGGACGCTCATTCTGCCTGGACGGTGGCCACAGTCGCCGTGGCAATTGCTTTTTGCTCATCGACCCAGGACATGGCGATCGACGCCTATCGCACCGACCTGCTGCCCGCCCCAGAGCGCGGACTGGGCGCGGCCTACTACGTCACAGGTTACCGGGTGGCCATGCTGGTTTCAGGCGGGCTGGCATTGATACTTGCCGGCGAGTACCTGGGCTGGACTGGCACTTATCTGTTGATGGCCGCGTTGATTGGCGCCTGCGCTGTGATTACCGCCTTAAGCCCCACCTCGGACACACCCGAGGACTTGGCCAGGCGAGCAGCGAAAAAAAAGCTGTTTGACATTGTGAAAGAGTCGACACGCAACTTCATGAGCAAAGAAGCCGCAATCTGGATTCTGCTACTAATCGTACTTTACAAAGTGGGTGACGCGTTTGCAGGTTCATTGACCACCGCATTTTTGCTCAAAGGATTGGGCTTTACCTTGACCGAGGTTGGCGCTGTGAACAAAACAGTGAGCCTGATTGCAACATTGTTGGGCGCGTTTCTGGGTGGCGCTTTGATGACACGCATGGGCTTATACGGGTCACTGATGTTGTTTGGGATATTCCAGGCGGTTTCAAACCTGTCATTCTGGGTACTGTCCGTGATAGAGCCCAGTATTTGGGCCATGGGCAGCGCCGTATTTGTTGAAAACCTGTGCGGCGGCATGGGCACGGCGGCTTTCGTGGGCTTGTTGACCAGCTTGTGCAGCAAGGAGTTCTCGGCCACGCAATATGCCTTACTTTCATCGCTCGCTGCCATGGGCCGGGTTTACCTGGCAGCGCCCGCCGGTTATGTGGTAGCAGCGTATGGCTGGAGTGACTTTTTTATATTCTCAACCGCGGCCGCCGTTCCCGGATTAGTAGCGCTCTATCTGCTTCGATCGAGCATCCAGAAATTGGCGAGGTGAACAGTTGTGCCATTTCTGAAAGGCATGGATAAAGGCCGAGGGCGATGAATAGCCCAGCCGGGCAGAGACTTCGGACACACTCAGCCCGGTAGAACTGAGTAACTCTTCGGCCATGGTTTGACGAACCTCCGCCAGCAAGTCTCGATAACTGGTGCCCTCATCAGTCAGACGCCTGCGTAAAGTACGCTCAGTCATGAAATGATCGGTGGCAATCTGCGCAAGGCTTGGAGAGGACGACAAGTCGGCGAGCAATTTGTTGCGCAACCAGGCGGATACGCCCCCACGCTGCATTCGACGAGAGAGCAGATTCTCAAGTTGGGTCTCACAGAACTTTGCACTGTGTTCATTTGCCTTGGGTAGCGGCAAGTTCAACCATTGCTCGTCGAATGTGGCCCTGTTGACAGGGGCATTGAACTGCGGGATGCAGCCAAACATGGTTTCGTATTGAGACAGGGGTGCGTTGGGCGCAAACGCAAATTCAACAGCCCGTAAAGGCAAGCTGACTCCGAATAGCTCCCGCTGCAAAACCTGAATGGCAGAGCAGTCGCGCTCGGCCACAAATGAACGTACTGCCGGGGGCAAATGATCAACCGACAGAATCATGGATGCCAAACCGTCTCCAAGTGCCAGCTCGACTTTGGAGAAGGCAAAGGTCAGGTCAAGATAACGCAAACCCAGTTCGACAGCCTGCCTGAAAGTGGGGCTGGTGATCAGTGCGTACCCCCAGATGCCGTAGGTGGTCAGGTGATACTCAGCCCCGGCCATCAACCCAAGCCCCGGGACTTTGCCGTGCAAACGCACCAGGTTATGAATCACTTGTAACTCTTGATCAGGATCAATTTCCAGATGTGGATCATCAAGTTGCGCGGGGAGAATCGAGGAGCCCGTGAGGAGTGCACTGCGGGTGGAGCCGAGCCGTACGCCCAGTTCACTCAGAATTTTTACACTGGCAACAGTTCGACGAGCTGGCATAGGAGAGCAGGATTTGTCCGGAAATATCAACCATCAATGATTGTAATCAAGTTGAGTCGAGGTGTGGGGCTTCTACACTGTTATGAATCAAAACCCGGGGAGACATCAATTGCGTGCATTGTTGAATGAACTTGGGTGGGCCGGCCCCGACAGGAAAGCGTTGATCGAAAAACATGCCTTGCCCACATCGACTTTTCTGGATTGCATGGGCCTGAAAGTGCATGTGAGCATTGAGGGCAGTGGACCTGATGTGGTCATGATCCACGGCTTTGCGGCCAGCCTTCACACGTGGAGCGATGTTTGCACACAGATGAGCAAGCAGTTCCGCATTATTCGCTTTGATTTACCCCCGTTCGGTTTGACAGGGCCGGCACTCGACGAACATGGCCGAGTGCGGAAAATGGACGTGGCCTTCTATCAGCAGTTCGTGGATGCAGTACTGGACGCTCTGGAAATTAGAAAATGCGTCATGATCGGCAATTCATTCGGAGGATTTTTAAGTTGGGATCAGGCGCAAAGGCATCCCGAACGGGTGCGAGGTTTGATCATTTCTGATGCTGTTGGGTATCAGCAACCGCTACCGATTTACATCACACTGTTTACAATCAAACCGATCGCATGGCTCACACGACATGCAGTGCCCGCATTTTTGTTGCGAATGGCTGTTCGCGATGTGTACGGGGACAAGCGCAAACTGAAAAAAGAAGTGCTGAACAGATACCTGGAGTTGTTTATGCACAAACCCAATCGTGGCGCCGTGGGTCAGATGGTGGGGGTCTTTACCGATGGAGAACTGGGCTCGGAACGGTTGCCTGAAATTCAGTGCAAGACATTGATTGTGTGGGGTGGCGATGACCGATGGGTCAGCATTGAAATGGCTGGCCGATTCAATCGGGATATCCCGAACTCGGAGCTGAAGGTGTACCGGGGAGTCGGCCATATTCCGATGGAGGAGACTCCCGGTCGTTTTGCTGCGGATTGCATCTCTTTCATTGAGAATCTTTGATCTAAATTCTGGAAATAATTATGAGAAATAAAGTGGTGTTTATTACTGGTGGCGCTCGGGGTCTTGGTGCAGGGTTGGCCGCAAAAGTAGTGGGCAATGGTGGCAAAGCCTTTATTGTGGACTTGAGCGCCGAGGCGGTGTTTGCTCAAGTTGAAAATTTGGGCGGAGAAGGTATTGCTGGCTGCCAGGCCAATGTGTGCAAACCAGCAGACCTGGAACTTGCCATGGCCGAATGCAAGGAGCGCTTTGGCAGGATTGATGTCGTCGTGGTGAACGCTGGAATCTTGAAAATGGGCTCGATTGAGCACATGAACCCGGCTGACTTTGACGCAGTCATGCAGGTAAACGTGAACGGTGCGTTCAACACAATTCGCGCCGGCATACCTTACCTGCGCGAAACAAAGGGTTATCTGCAAGTCATATCTTCATTGGCAGCCGCGATTCATACGCCATTGATGGGCCACTACGCTGCTTCGAAAGCAGCAGTTGAGGCCTTGGCTGACGTGGCCAGACAGGAGCTGGCGCTGGATGGCATTGACGTAGGTTGTGTACACCCCACGTTTACCAATACTGCAATGATCAAGGAGGTGAATGCAGGTGTGCTCTGGGGAGGTCACAAGGGTGCCTTTGGCTCAATTGAGCCAGAGTTGGTAATTGATGCGATGTACAGGGGTATTGAAAAACGTCAGCGTAAAATTATTGCACCCAAGGCCATCGCGCCGCTGGTGTTGGCACCCGGGTTGTTTCACCGGGTGGCAGAAGGCTTAAGTCGACTACAAGGCTCGGAACAGGCCTTGAAAAAATTCAAGACGGAAGAAGCAAAGTCATTTACTCGACAGTGACCGACTTTGCGAGGTTACGGGGTTTGTCCACATCCGTGCCCTTGACCAAAGCGACATGATAGGACAACAACTGCAGGGGCAAGGTGTGCAGAATCGGGGATAAATGCCCGGCGTGATCAAGCAAGTTGATCACATGCACACCATCGGCTTTGTCAATCTTGGTGTCGCGGTCAGCAAAAATGTAAAGCTCGCCGCCGCGTGCACGCACTTCCTGCAAATTGGATTTCAACTTCTCGATCAAAGTGTCTTTGGGAGCTACGGCAACCACCGGCATATCGGCATCCACGAGGGCCAAGGGGCCATGCTTCAATTCACCGGCCGCGTAAGCCTCAGCATGGATGTAGCTGATTTCTTTCAGCTTCAACGCACCTTCCATGGCAATCGGGTAGTGCACACCACGTCCGAGGAACAGGGCATGACGCTTCTCTGCGAAACTGGCAGCCAAAGCCTTGATCTCGGGCTCGAGCGCCAGAATGTTCTGCATGGCTGAAGGAAGGTGACGCAGCTGCGTGAGCAAGGTCTTTTCTTGTTCCACAGAAAGTTTTCCACGCAACTTGGCCATCACCAAGGTGAAGGTGAAAAGCGCAGCCAGCTGCGTGGTGAAAGCCTTGGTTGAAGCCACACCAATTTCGGGCCCTGCGCGTGTCAAGAACTTCAGGTTGCTAGCCCGGATAAGCGCGGACTCCGGAACGTTGCAAATGGAAAGCGCATTGACCATGCCCTGTGACTTGGCATGCTCCAATGCTGCCAGCGTGTCGGCAGTTTCGCCAGATTGTGAGATGGTGATCACCAAGGTGTTGGGCAAACTGACACTGGTGCGATAGCGATACTCGCTTGCAATTTCAACATTGGTGGGCAAAGCGGCAATCGACTCGAGCCAATAGCGTGCAACGGATGCAGCGTGGTAGCTGGTGCCACATGCCAGTATGAGTACCTGCTGAATACCGGGAAGGATATGACCCGCTTCTGCACCGAACAACTCAGGCTTGACTGCTGAAGCGTTGCTGACCATTTCCAGTGTGGCAGCGATGGCACCGGGCTGCTCGTAGATTTCCTTTTGCATGTAGTGGGCATAAGGGCCCAGTTCCACGGCATCGGCAGACAGCTGACTTTCAATAATGGGCCTTTCGACCTGCTGGCCGACGCCATCGAAGAATAAAACCCCGGTGGTTTGCAATTGCACCACATCGTTTTCTTCGAGGTAGGTAATTTGTTTGGTGTAGGCCACCAGCGCTGAGGCATCTGACGCCAAAAAGAATTCGCCCTCGCCATGCCCCACCAAGAGGGGGGCACCTTTCTTGGACGCAAGCAAAGTCAGCGGTGCCGTATTACAAATGACCGCGATGGCGAAAGCGCCTTCCAGCTTTTTCACGGTGGCCTGCACCGCGGCCCGTAATTCAAGACCTTGAACCAAATGCTTGTGGGTGAGGTGTGCGATAACTTCGGTGTCGGTGTCGGATTGAAATACGTAGCCCTCGGCAGTCAGTGCCTTTCGGATTTCCTCGTGATTTTCAATGATGCCGTTGTGCACCACGCTTACAGAGACACCCTGCCCCTCACTGATGTGGGGATGTGCATTGCGCTCACTGGGTACGCCGTGCGTGGCCCATCGAGTGTGGGCAATGCCCATTCGTGCACTCAGGGTTTTGGTGCTGGAGTCGAGCTCGACCACACGACCTACGCTGCGAGCACGATGGATGGATTGGTCAGCATCGGACTGAATGGCCAAGCCAGCCGAGTCGTATCCGCGGTATTCAAGCTTTTTCAGGCCATCGATCAATACTGGCACGCTGTTGGTTTTGGAGAGTACGCCGACAATTCCGCACATGATGTGAGGTTTTCCTTTATTTTTTGGTTGATTTGACCGGGCGCTTCCAGCCCGTGATCGTAATTTGTTTGGCACGTGACACCGTCAGCGCATTCTCTGGCGCATCTTTGGTGAGGGTGGTTCCCGCGCCAAGGGTGGCCCCCTTCTTCACGGTCACGGGTGCTACCAGCTGTGTGTCCGAGCCGATGAATACGTCGTCCTCGATGATGGTGAGGTGTTTGTTGGCGCCATCGTAATTGCAAGTAATCGTGCCAGCCCCCACATTCACCCGCTCGCCAATTTGTGCATCGCCGATGTAGGCCAGATGATTGGCTTTGGACTGATTGGCAATGCTGGCATTCTTGACCTCGACAAAGTTGCCAATGTGTACTTCATCGCCCAATTTGGCACCTGGACGCAGGCGCGCGTAGGGACCAATGACCGCTTTTTCGCCCACGGTGGCATCGGTGAGATGGGAATAGGCTTCTACACGGGTACCCGCCGCAATACTGACGTTGTTGAGGACACAATAGGGGCCAACGGACACCCCATCGCCCAAGGTGACTTCCCCTTGAAACACACAGCCAACATCGATCGATACATCTGCGCCACAGTGCAGCGTGCCACGCAAATCAATCCTGGCGGGATCGAGCAGTTGCACACCGTCGATCATTAATTTTTCAGCCTGATAAAGTTGCCAGATACGCTCAAGCTCAGCTTGTTGAACGCGGGAATTAACACCCGACACTTCCCAGCCCTGCGTGGGCTGACAGGTTCGCACCAATAAGCCATCGGCATGTGCCATCGCGATGATATCTGTGAGGTAATACTCGCCCTGTGCGTTGTTGTTACTCAGTTTGCCCAGCCAGTTTTTTAACTGCGAGGTAGGGCAAGCAAGAATACCGGTATTGACTTCGGTGATAGCGAGCTGCACAGGCGTTGCGTCTTTTTGTTCAACGATGCCAACCACCACACCTTCGGTATCACGAAGAATGCGGCCATAACCATGTGGGTTGGGCATGTGCAAGGTCATCAAGCCCATCTGACCGGCCTTTGCCGCCTGAACCAGAGGCTGCAAAGATTCAAATTGAATGAGAGGGACGTCACCATACAATATCAGAGTAACCGGATGATCGGCCAAGGCCGGGATTGCGCATTGAACCGCATGGCCTGTACCCAGTTGCTCTGACTGAGTCGCAAATTGAATACCGGACTGGAAAGACAAATGCTGCTGAACCGCCTGGGCACCGTGCCCGACCACTACCACCACATGCGGATTTTCAAATTGCAGCGCTGTCCTGACCACACGGCTCAGCATCGACTGGCCGCCCACTGGGTGCAACACCTTGGGTAAGGCAGACTTCATACGGGTGCCTTTGCCCGCCGCGAGTATCACAATATTCATGTCAATAATCAGATTTAGAAAAACAAGGCCAGCACACCGGTGTATCCATACAAAGCACCACGGAAAATTTCACCGTTGGCTGAAAAACCAATCAGGGGGATATCCCCCAATTGCTCTCGGACAATTTGCTGCTCAACGCCTTGCAGGCCAAACAAGGCTGCACCCCGCCCATTGCATGCAATGTACACCGCGCCACGAGGTTTGCGCTGAGAATGGATTCCAGAAAAACCTGCAGCCTGAAGTTCATTGAGTTTGGGTGCTGGCGCGTCGAGATCTTCGCGCAGTTCTGCACACATTCTGGTCAAATCGACCCGTGCCGAATTTTCATCACGGGTGCAGAAAGACAAGCGATCGCCCAACTTGAAATCTTCAGCCACAGCCAGGGATTTTTTGTTGGGATCCATTCCAACCACGGGACGTACTTTCAGCTGGTGCGCCTCGGAGCGACCCGCCGTATACCCCTTCAGCGCAATGGATTCAGCCAGCGCCCGGTCAGTGAGCCCGACAAACAAACCATGCGCAAAACGTTTGGCCAACACCTCGGCAGCCTGGCTTGCTGGATCAGCATCATC
The DNA here is from genome assembly GCF_001601825.1 of Limnobacter sp. CACIAM 66H1. Taxonomy (GTDB): domain Bacteria; phylum Pseudomonadota; class Gammaproteobacteria; order Burkholderiales; family Burkholderiaceae_B; genus Limnobacter. The sequence continues at coordinate 8,232 of NZ_LUJK01000043.1, forward strand.
CGAATCAGGTTGGAGACCCAAATCAGCGAGCAGCACGTCGAGCGCAGGCAAGCCGTCGAGCTCTTCGACAAAATTACCCCGCAGCCCGGTAATCTCATGCTCGACACCCACCACTTGAACGCCTTGGGTCATACGCACCTCGATGGGTAAACCGCTGGCGAACACCACACCGGAAACGCCTCCGGACAGAGGCTCTAGCGCGATGTGGGTATTGGCTGTACCAGCGCAAACCAGACCGCCAAAAATTTGACGTGTGCTGACTTTGAGCGATAAATCATCGAGAAGATCGTCAATGTCCTCAGTCAACGGATCGATGTGGATGAGTGCGGAGGACATGGCCTCCCTGCCCGAAGCAGTCACGGTGCCCGGCTTGGGCAAGGGCAGTTTGCCCGAGAAAACACGCGCGGAATCCGCGGGAAACTCCATCAACATGACTGCCAGTGCGGGCTCTTGGTAATACTCCACTCCACTGCTGCAGACACCGGGTGCCAAACCGCCAACCCACTCCTTGACATTGGTTCGCTGGCGCAAACCCTGAAGAATTTGGGGCATGTTTTCGGCGAAGGCCTCGGTGGCGTATATCAAACCCAGCTTTTGAGGCCGGGAAATATCGCTTGCAAACTGCTCCAGTTGCATCTGGCCTTCGAGCTGCACCAACACGAGTTCAAGTGCCTCTCTCCAGTTGGGGTGTGTGGCGTGGCCAAAACGAAACATCTAGGTCCTTGTGCGCGCGGTGCGGGTGCTGCTTGAGGTTTTCTTACGGGGCGTAGCCGCGCGCTTGGCTTTGGGTTTGACTGGTTTTTTGGATGGCTCGGCCGCATCGGGGGCAGCGTCGGTCCCAGAACCTGCCATGGCTGCCGTAGCAACTACCTTGTTGAATTGATCCTGCAGCAATCCCCACCACGCAGTGGCGTTTGACACAATTGCCTTCGAGGATTCTTGCGCAGCCGCATCGCTTGCCGCAGTTGCGGCAGGTTCAGGGTCGGGAATTTTGGGCGCAACCGGCTCAACACGAGACACCGGTGGTGGAGCGACCGCGGCCTGCATGGCATTTCGGATGATTTCCTCGTTCACTGCCTGATTGACATCACTGACACGATCGCCGCCCAAGCCCAAATTGGAACTGAAGGACTTGATCGTGGCTATCGTGCCACGCTGAACCTCCAAGCCCTGAATGGTCGCCCGAAGCATGCTGAGGTTGACGTTCAGCCATTGTTCAACCGCCTTGAGGTCGGAGATACGCTTGTCGAGCTCATCAAGATCGGTAGTGGGATTCATCACGCTGGGAATCGGCAGACTTCCCCAGATTTTCTTCACAAAATCAAATCCGTCGGTAACCGACAAGTTGGGTATTCTTTTGTTCGACATGCTTCCCCCTGCGTTTGACGCGGATTGTCCGGCTGAGCAGAGCCCAGTGGCTGCGAAATCAGTGACTGCGAATCATGGTGCCCACGCCTTGGTCCGTCAGAATTTCAAGCAGAAGGCAGTGAGGAACACGGCCATCCACCACGTGAACCGAGTTTACTCCGCTTTTGGCTGCTTCAATCGCGGAAGACAACTTGGGCAGCATTCCTCCCGAAATGGTGCCGTCTTCAAACAATTCATCGATTCGTTTGGCTGTCAGGCCAGTGAGCAACTTGCCGTCTTTGTCCAACACCCCGGGGGTGTTGGTCATCATGATCAGCTTTTCAGCTTTCAGTATTTCAGCAATTTTGCCGGCCACGAGATCGGCGTTGATGTTGTAGGCCATGCCATCTTCACCGAAGCCAATTGGCGAAATGACGGGAATGAAGGCATCATCCTGGAGAGCTTTGACAATGGCGGGATCGATGGATGCGATTTCGCCCACAAAACCGATGTCATGAAACTTGCCAGGCTCTCTCTTGTCCGCCAACTTCATTTTCCGGGCTTGAATCAGACCGCCATCCTTGCCGGTTAAACCCACCGCCTTGCCGCCATGCTCGTTGATCATCATGACGATGTCTTGCTGGACCTGACCGCCCAGCACCCACTCCACCACCTCCATGGTTTCCTCGTCGGTCACACGCATACCCTGGATAAAGGTACCCTGCTTGCCAATGCGTCGCAGGGCCTCATCAATTTGAGGGCCACCACCGTGCACCACAATGGGATTAATCCCAACCAACTTGAGCAACACCACATCGTGAGCAAAAGATTTTTGCAGGTTGATATCGGTCATGGCGTTACCGCCGTACTTGACTACCACCGTTTTGCCATGAAAACGGCGAATGTAGGGCAAGGCCTCGGACAGAACTTTGGCTTTGATTGCGGAAGTGAGGTTGTCTGTGGTCATGAATTGTCCGGGTAGAAACTAGGCACACAATGCATTTTAAAGCGAATCTACCCAGACAACGTTGGCAAGATGCCGATCGACGGATTCTAGAGAATGAATTGGGCAAGATCCTCGGATTTGGCTGCCTCGCCGAGGCGGGAGTCGACAAACTCGGCCGTGATCTTCACAGGTCGATGCTGCCCATTCGCTTCAAATGCAACCTCTTCGAGCAAACGCTCCATCACCGTGTACAGGCGACGCGCGCCGATATTCTCGGTTTTCTCGTTCACTGTGAATGCGATCTCAGCCAAACGACGAACACCCTCATCGGTGAATTCAAGCTCAACCCCATCTGTTGCCAGGAGTGCTTTGTACTGCTCGGTGAGACAAGAATCGGTGCTGGTCAGGATTCGCTTGAAATCTTCAACAGTTAACGATTCCAGCTCAACCCGGATCGGAAAGCGCCCTTGAAGCTCAGGGATGAGATCAGAAGGGCGGGACAAATGGAAGGCACCGCTGGCCACAAAAAGGATGTGGTCTGTTTTGATCATGCCGTATTTGGTGTTGACTGTAGTGCCCTCCACCAGCGGCAGCAAATCGCGCTGAACCCCTTGGCGAGAGACGTCAGTGCCCCGCCCATCGGCCTTGGTCGCGATTTTGTCGATTTCATCCAGGAATACAATGCCATCCTGCTCAACCCGAGAGATCGCCTTGGCTCGAACTTCCTCTTCATTCACACGCTTGGCGGCCTCCTCATCCTGAATCGCTTTCAGCGCCTCAGCCACTTTCATCTTGCGCAGCTTCTTCTTGCCACCGGAAATATTCTGAAACATGGACTGCAACTGCCCAGTGAGTTCTTCCATGCCAGGTGGGCCAACTACATCCAGTGAGGGCGAAGCGGCCGCCACCTCAATCTCGATTTCCTTGTCATCCAGCTCGCCAGCAAACAACTTTTCCCGAAATCGAATACGGGTGCGGTTTTCATCAGGCTCGGGGGCTTTCTCGGTGAAGCCGAAATCTCGAGCAGGAGGCAAGAGTGCATCCAGCACGCGATCGAAGGCTGCAGACTTTGCCTCTTCGACCACGCCAAGCTGGGCCTCTTCCCGCACCTGCTTCAAGGCAATTTCAATGAGGTCTCGAATGATGGTGTCCACGTCGCGACCCACATAGCCCACTTCGGTGAATTTGGTGGCCTCGATCTTGATAAACGGCGCATTGGCCAGCTTGGCCAGGCGACGGGCAATTTCTGTTTTACCCACGCCCGTTGGGCCAATCATCAGAATGTTCTTGGGCGTGATCTCCTGACGCAGGGGCATGGGCACCTGCATGCGGCGCCAGCGATTGCGAAGCGCCACGGCGACAGCTCGCTTGGCTGCGTCCTGGCCAACAATGTTCTTGTTGAGTTCTGCAACAATATTTGAAGGTGTAAGTTGAGTCATGTGATTAACCTTTGCTGCCAGATGCTTCAGGGGCACCCAACACTTCAATGGTGTGATGCTGGTTGGTGTAAATGCACAGTTCCCCTGCGATGGTCAGGGATTTCTTGACGATTTCTTCGGGCAAAAGTTCGGTGTTTTCGAGCAACGCTTTCGCCGCGGAATGTGCGTAGGCACCGCCACTGCCAATTGCAACCAAGCCTTGTTCAGGCTCAAGTACATCGCCATTGCCGGTAATAATCAGGGAGTGATTTTCATCAGCTACGGCCAACATGGCCTCAAGCCTGCGGAGCATGCGATCAGTGCGCCATTCTTTGGCGAGCTCGACTGCTGCCCGCAACAGGTGCCCCTGGTGCTTCTCGAGCTGGGCTTCAAAATGCTCGAACAAGGTAAACGCATCGGCAGTGCCGCCAGCAAAACCAGCCAGAATTTTGTTGTGATGAAGACGCCTTACTTTGCGGGCGGAACCTTTGACCACAATGTGCCCCAAGGTAACCTGTCCATCGCCTCCAAGCGCAACATGCTTACCTCTGCGTACTGACAATATGGTCGTGCCGTGATATTGCTCCATGCCTATCCTTTGGTTGGGGTGTTGCGCTTTGCGCACTAATGTCCCGATATGGGGACAATCAGGGCAGGATCAAGTCTTGTTTGATAACCGGCTGCACCTGGACAAAGGCGCTGAGCTCAATTGCAGCCTCATTGGCTTGATCAATGCTGCTGAACGGACCCACCAAAACGCGATGAACGCCCGACTCAGAGAGAATTTGGCTGGCTTTGCCGAACGCCTGGTGACTGGAAGACACCTGGGAAACCAAAGCCTCAGCGTTGTTTTTGTTGCCGAACGCGCCAATCTGAAGGTACAAGGGGGTTCGATGAACCGGCACCAGACCGGAGGCATTGTTCAGTGCCACCTGCTCGACCTGGACGCCGTTTTTGGCCACCAAGGTACCGTTCTTCTCTGCGTGATACCGGGCGATGGCATCGGGGGTCATCTTCTCGACAAGCACTTCAGCACTGCCCTGCTTGATGTAGTCGAGCTGATAGGCCGCTGCATAACTCAGATCAATAATTCGGCCACGCAAAAACGGGCCACGGTCGTTGACACGAACAATCACGGACTTGCCGTTGGCCAAATTGGTGACTTTGGCATAACTGGGGAGCGGCAAGGTAGGGTGCGCCGCTGTCATTTGGTGCATGTCGTAAATTTCACCGTTGGCGGTTTTCGCGCCATGAAATTTTTTGCCATACCAACTGGCCCGACCTTTTTGACTGTAAGGCTCTTCAAGTGAAGTTTGCGGCGTAAAGCTCTGCCCCATTACGGTGTAGGGCCGGGTGTTACGGATCGCAATTGGCTCGAGCTGGGGTTCAGCGGATGGCATGTCCTCCAAGTTGGCTGGCCGCAAATCGCCCGGGCCATCGTCGAGATAATAACCACCCCCTTGGGGCGCGGGCTCCCAGTTCTCATGTTTCACAGGTGGGGGAACAGAGGGCTTGGCCACGGTTTTTGCCGGGGGCGGCGATACCGGTTTGTCCAGGGGAACGCTAGAGCAGGCGGCTAGTGTCAATGACAGTGACGCAAATGCAATATAACGGATCACACCACTGCGCATGGAAACCTCCTTCATTTTTCCCCCGTGCTTCAAGCCTGTCGCTGTCGGCGAATCAACGCTTCGGCGACACGAATGGCGTTGTCCTCGGAGCCGGCAATGGATGCGGAAGTAAAGAATTTGCCATCAATCCCCAAAGTGGGCACGCCATCTGCGCCATAGGCTTCGAAAATGGTTTTGGCCTGGGCACATTTTGCATTCACACCAAATGACTTGAAGACATTGGCAAATTCCTCACGCTTCAAACCAATTGATTGGGCGAAATCGAAAATTTGCTCATCGTTGGCCAACTGCTTTTTGTCCTTGTGCATGGCTTCGAACACTTTGCTGTGCGCCATGTCAAGCTTGCCCATCGCTTCCAGCGTGTAGTACAGACGCTGATGCCCCTGAAAGTTGACACGCTGGCTTTGGTAGGCGATGGGTATTTTCGTGAACACAACATCGCTTGGCAGCTTTTTGTACCACGCATTGACCTTGGGCTCGAAGTTATAACAATGGATACAGCCATACCAGAAGAATTCGACAACATCGATTTTTCCAGGTGTGGAACGTGGAACTTCCCGGCGCACTTTGCGAAATGCACCTGCATCTTGAGCGATGGCCGGGGACAAGCCACCGAAGGCGCCCATCACGCCCAAGGCCACTGCACTTTGAATCAATTCACGACGTTTCATCATTGTTTACTCCTTGACCACGGTGGCCTCGAATCCGCCTTTCGTGAGGGGAATTCGGGCCTGATAGGCTTCGTTCGCGCTGCCAAATGGCCCCACACGAACGCGGTTTACAACATTGCCGTTGACCTCACCCACGGCAATTTCGGATTCTGTACCTACAAACGCCAGCTGCGCCCGCAATTGTTCGGCATCCTCACGATTGCGAAAACTGCCCAATTGCAAAAAATAAATGGTCTGGGCCACAGGTTCAATTTGTTCGGTTGGAGTGGCATCACCCGTCTGAGGTTCCGTGCCTTGCTGAAATGGGTCAATCGTAACCACATTGCCCTGATTGGCATTGGCTTTGCCGTAGATGGCTGTGTTGGGGTCAGGCGGACTATTGCCTGGGCCTGGCGATACATCGGGTACGGCACCCTGGGTTTCAGCACCAGAAAATGGCAGCTGCGACTTGCTGACAAACAAAGCCACACCCAGCGCAATCAAGAGTCCGAATACCATGCCAAACACAAACGCTGGGATGGTATTGCCAAAAGATTTTCTAACTTGAGGTTTCGCCTTGGGTTTCGATGATTTTGTAGATGCCATTGGGGGTATGAACCTGTCCTTGAGAAACTGAGCCTAAATTATGCCCGAAGGCGACCGGCAGATGCGACCCAAACGCGCAAGCCAGCTTTCGGGATTGTCCTCATGCTGTAAAGTGTAGCCTTCATGGGCAAAAGATCGAAATTTGCTTAAAAATCTGCAATAAAAAGGTGCTTTGTGGGTCTTGACTATCTAAAACGCATACTGACCGCCAAGGTTTACGACGTGGCCGTTGAAACACCTTTGGAACGCGCGCACTCTCTGTCTGCACGCACTGCCAACGAAGTGTTGCTCAAGCGCGAAGACATGCAAGAGGTGTTCAGCTTCAAGCTGCGGGGCGCTTACAACAAGATGGCCCACCTGAGCCCAATACAACTGGAACGAGGCGTGATTGCTGCCTCAGCTGGCAACCATGCCCAAGGTGTTGCGCTTTCTGCTGCGAAAATGCGCTGCATGGCTACGATCGTGATGCCGACAACCACCCCCGCGCTGAAAATTGACGCAGTAAAACGTTTTGGCGGCGACTGGGTCAATGTGGTGTTGTTCGGTGACAGCTACAGCGATGCAGCAGGACATGCTGCAGAACTGGCACAAGCCAAAGGCCTGACCTTTGTGCACCCTTTTGACGATCCCGATGTGATTGCAGGTCAGGGCACAGTAGGCATGGAAATATTGCGCCAGCACCAAGGGCCGATACACGCCATTTTCATTGCAATCGGCGGAGGAGGACTGGCAGCAGGTGTAGGCGCCTACGTCAAGCAATTGCGTCCGGACATCAAAATTATCGGCGTGCAAACCGTCGACTCGGACGCCATGGCGCAGAGCATGGAACAACACAAACGCGTTACGCTGGCCGAAGTGGGTCTGTTCTCGGATGGTACTGCCGTAAAACTGGTTGGGGAGGAAACCTTCCGCCTGTGCGAGAAGTATGTCGATGGGATTGTTCGCGTCACCACCGATGAGGCCTGTGCCGCGATTAAAGATGTATTTCAGGACACACGCAGCATTCTTGAACCCGCAGGTGCGCTGGCGGTAGCTGGCCTGAAGCAATATGCCGCTGAAATGGGTTTGCACAACCAAACCCTGATTGCAATTTCTTGCGGCGCAAACATGAATTTTGATCGCTTGCGATTTGTGGCTGAACGCGCTGAGGTGGGTGAGCAACGTGAAGCGATTTTTGCGATCACAGTACCGGAGGAACGTGGCAGTTTCAGAAAGTTTTGCGACTTGCTGGGCCCCACCAATGTGACAGAATTCAACTACAGAATGTCAGACTCAAGCAAAGCCAATATTTTCGTAGGCATTCAGATTGGCAATCGTGCCCAGGCCGATGAATTACAAGAACGCTTCATTGCATCCGGATTTGATGCACTGAACCTGACCGACGATGAAATGGCGAAGCTGCATTTGCGTCACATGGTGGGAGGACGCTCCAACCTGGCTGACCATGAACTGGTGTACCGCTTTGAATTTCCGGAACGGCCTGGGGCACTGACAAAATTTTTAACTGCCTTGAACCCGGGCTGGAACATCAGTCTTTTTCACTATCGCAATCACGGTGCCGACTATGGCCGTATTCTGGTAGGGATTCAAGTACCACCTGCAGACCACGCCGAATTCGACAAGTTCGTGAAACAACTCGGCTACCCGGCGGTGAACGAGACCGAGAACCCGGCGTACAAGCTGTTTTTGAAGTAAGTCAGCACTCGTCATCGGAATCAAACGCCCTGTCGCCAGCACCGTCTTCAAGTACTGTGCCAGGGCGAATGGTTTCAAATGGAAACAGCTTGCGATCCATGAGGTGCGAGGGCACCACTGTCGACAGCGATGTAAACAGATTGGCGATCCAGCGAGGATTGTGCTTTTCCCACTGTTTCAACAACGCGGCCATTTCCTTGCGCTTCAAATTTTCCTGACTGCCACACAAATTGCACGGGATGATCGGGAAATTCTTCTCTTCGGCATAACGGGCCAAATCGCGCTCACGGCAATATGCCAGAGGGCGGATCACCGTGTGTGCTCCATTGTCGCTCACCAGCTTGGGGGGCATACCCTTGATACGACCACCGTAAAACAGGTTAAGCAAGAGGGTTTGCAATATGTCGTCCTTGTGATGCCCCAAGGCTACCTTGGTTGCCCCCAGCTCAGAGGCTACGCGATACAAAATTCCACGACGCAAGCGCGAGCAAAGTGAGCAGGTTGTTTTGCCCTCGGGAATGACCCGTTTCACGATCGAGTAAGTATCTTGTTCTTCAATGTGAAACGGCACATTGATGCTACGCAAGTAATTCGGCAGCACTTCTTCAGGAAAACCAGGCTGCTTCTGATCCAGATTCACGGCCACGATGTCGAAATTGATGGGCGCACGCTGACGCAGCAATAACAAGATATCAAGCAAACCATAGCTGTCTTTACCACCGGAGACGCACACCATCACCTTGTCTCCTTCTTCAATCATATTGAAGTCGGCAATGGCTTGGCCTACTTGTTTGGTGAGGCGCTTTTCGAGCTTGTTGAATTCGAAGGCCTCTTTTTGTTCAGCCTTGCTGGGAAAGATCGTGATGGTTTGCATGGTCTAACAGCTTTCTAGGATTTGAAGCGGAATACCTCGACGCCCGCAGATTCGCAGTCGGGGTAAACCTCGGATTTTTCAGCGCGTACCCGCGCAGCCACCACTTTGGGATGCTCAAGCACCAACGCCAGGGTTTTGTCCACCAAGGTTTCAAGCAGACCGATGTGCCCGGATTGAATCAGGCCATGAATGCCAGGACGTACGAAATCGTAGTCGACCACATCGACCAGCAAGTCGCGCTCGGATGGAGTTGATGCGCACTTTACCCAAAAATCAATGTTGATGCGCACCGCTTGCGTACGCCCCAACTCTTGGGGAAATACGCCAATCGCGGCGGACACATCAAAGTCGCGAATGAAAACGCGACGGCAGTCGGCCAGGCGGGGATCAAAGAACCAGTCTGTCATGGCGTCATCATGCTGAAATCACGCGCCATGGGTACCAAATGCTGCCCGCCATCCACAAGAATGGTGGTACCAGTGATTGCGCGGCTTTGCACCAGGAACAAGACCGTGTTGGCAATGTCCTGAGGCTCGGAGGATTTGTTCAAAGGCGAAATTCGGTGTGTACTCTCGAACTGCGCATCGGTTTGCAGGTGCGAAATCAAAGTGAGCCCGGGTGCCACGCCCACAACACGCACCTTGGGCGCCAGCTCCATGGCCAGCATGGTGGTGGCTGTTTCAAGCCCGGCTTTGGTCAGGGTGTAACTTAAAAAATCGGGATTGAGATTTTTGAGTTTTTGGTCAAGCAGATTAACCACCACGGCCTGCTCATGGTCAGGCACATGCTGAAACAAGCGTTTGGCCAATTGAATGGGCGCAGCCAGGTTAGAAGCCATGTGCCGGTGAAAAAGCTCGGGATGAAAAGTTTCGCCAGAGTCGAATTCAAACAACGAAGCGTTATTGACTACGCACCGGATCGGCCCAGCCTGTTCAGCAGCGTCAAACAATGCTTCCACTTCGCTGGGTTTTTCCAGGTCAGCCTGAACCACAACACAGCGGACTCCCAACGCTTCAATTTGAGCTGCGGTGTCACGGGCCTCTGCCAATGATGAACGGCAGTGCAGCACAATAGACCAACCGGCGCGCGCCAGCTCAAGCGAGATGGCCTTGCCCAATCGCTTGGCTCCCCCCGTTACCAGGGCATATTGTGGATTGGCATGTGTCATTGCTGCGTCATCGGTTAGAATTTAAACACCAGTGGAAAACCACGATCAAGCAGAGAAGGGTTTACTTCAAGGCTTTGATTTTTAAAAGAACAACCCGCTATTCTAAACCAGACCCGCCCAATGCTGTCGAATTTTAATCAAGCGACTCGCTTTGACGAGTTCATGCGATTTGCGCTTTACGACCCCCAATACGGCTATTACGCCAAAGGCGAGCATATTTTCGGTCGTCAGGGCGATTTTGTGACCGCCCCGGAATTGAGCCCGCTGTTTGGACAAACGCTGGGCAAGGCCCTGCGCGAGGTGCTGCCCCGCTGCAATGGTGTGGTGTATGAATTTGGGGCCGGGACCGGGCAACTGGCCTGCGACATTATTCAAACGGCTGGTGATTTAATTACGCAATACAACATCGTCGATGTATCGACCGGATTAAGAAATGTGCAGTTGGCCAAGTTAAAAGCACTTCATGGCCCGCAGGTAGAACAAAAAGTACGGTGGCTGGAAGAACTACCCACAGAGCTCGGCGGGATAGTTTTGGGCAATGAGGTGCTGGATGCCACGCCGGTTCGCCGATTTAAATGGCAGGAAGGCCATCCGCTAGAGGCGTGGGTTCAACACCTTAACGGTAAGCTGGACTGGGTGTGGAGACCAGCCGAACCAGTCTTCGCTGCCCTGGTTTCTCGGTTGCAGAATATTCACGGACCATGGCCAGAAGGTTACGAATCGGAAATTGCGGAGCAAAGCATCGCATGGGTCAAAACAGTCACGGAGCGTCTGAACGGCCTGGCGCTAATGATTGACTATGGTTTTCACGAAGCCGTTTACTATCACCCAACACGCAGGCAGGGCACTTTGCGCGCCACAAGCCGGCACACAGCGCATGATGATTTTCTGGTGAACGTGGGGCAGCAGGACTTAACCGCCCATGTAAACTTCAGCGCAGTCTATGAAGCCCTGACAAGCTGCGGTGGCGAGCTTGAGGGGTACACGCATCAAGGCGAGTTTTTGTTGGCACATGGCATTCTTGACCTGGCCCGGAAGCAACCGGAATTTACTCATCCGACACGTGGTGCATTGATCCGCCAGAATTTGAATACCCTGCTAAATGAAGCCGACATGGGAGAGGCATTCAAAGTAATTTGCTGGAGCAAAGGGGTCAATGCCGAGAACACTCGCTTGGCGCAGGTTTTCTTGGACAAGGACCGAAGCGGGGATCTTTGAATCAGCTGCCAGTTGGTCCCTCACAAGGCTTGAGCTCGCCCTTTCTGTTCAACTCAAACACAGAACGCACGGTTTCAATTTCCGTTGCGTTTCCCCGAAGTTCAAAAAAAACACGCACCGGGCCCAGTCGCTCCCGAATTTGAACTCCATCGACTCCACGGCGTGCCAGATCGGCCTTCTGGGCGTTCGCCCTTTCCAGGTCCCTGAACAGCCCCAGAGAAATGGTGCCTTGCAATGGCCCGGGTGTTGTGATGTAAAACATGTCAGTAATGCCTTTGCCAGAAAGTTGATCGATGCCCACACCGGTATTCACAATGTCTTGCGGCAAGTAGACCACATAGCCCACCGGTACTTGACGTTCGAGTCGATCCGTTTCACCCCCCCAATTCAGCAAAGCCTCTTGAACACGCGCGGATTCACTTTGCAGTAAGGGGCCCCACAACAAACACACCAGCGTGTTCCTCGGATTCTCAAATACCTGTTTGCTGGCATTCTCAATGGCGGAATCAAGCTGGGCCTGCCCTTCTCTCAAATCGATTTTAGGGGCTGGGGCCACGGGCGCTCGAAGTACCTCCACCGCTTGATCCCAAGGACGTTCTATGCCAACCCACTCGGCACGCAAACCGGGAGAGTCAATTGTTTTTTGGGAGTCATTGTTTGCAAAGAGACCAAACCCCAGCAAGCCCAAATTGCCGAGCAACAGCGACACAACCAGAAATCGCCAACCATTCATGCTGCTGCACCTTTTTGTGCCAAGCGATAATCAAGCACCAGACCCTTGAATACAGCGTATTCAAGCAGGGTGGCCTGGGGCAGTTGGGCCTGCATGGCCGATGCAAAACCACCCGTCAGCCAGATGGCCGGGGGAATACCGTATTCACTCTGTAACTGAGCAACCACGGAATCGACCATTGCTTTTTGCATGCGACCCACACCCTGACCAATCGCCTGCTGCGTGCTGACAGGCCAACTGTTGGTGCTGATGCTGTCCAATTGCACTTTGGGCAGTTCGGCTGTGTTTGAGTGCAGGCTGCGCAACATGGTTTCAACACCCGGCACGATAAATCCACCCAAGTGTTGCCAACAGACATTCTTAACCACCACATCCAACGTGGTGGCTGTACCCAGACTAACCAGCAAATTGACCTTGGCCTTGCTGATCTCGCTGAGCGCCATGCATGCCGCCCAACGGTCTTTGCCCAGAGTCGCCGGGGCTTGGTAGGCAGACTGAACCTCTGCATGTCTGTTCACAGTCAATACATGCATGGGTACGCCAGCCGCCCCGCACATTGAACGCACGGACTGTTCGAACTCCGGGCCCAGAACGTTGCTGAGCAACACGGCACGCACATCATGACCAGAATTGAGACTGGGGGCCAAATAGCGTTGAACAGCACCGAATGATTCGGAAAAAGGTTTGAATTCAGCTGTGGCCTGACTGAAAAAAGCGAAGGGCTGCTCAAACCGGACGTTGGCCCTATCGTGCAAGCACCATTTCACCAGGGTGTTTCCAGCATCGATACACAACAAGCTACCCGCCTTGGTCACAGCCTCACCCTCAACGACAAGTCACCCGCGTGAACCGCACGCAGGCCATGCTCGGTATTCACCAAGTAGGCACCTTGCCGGTCAATGCCCATGGCCTCACCGGCAAAACACACCGCACCGTGGTCCTCAACTTGAACTTGGCGGCGCAGCCAAACATCCCGTTGGCTGAACTCAGCAAAGATTGAGTCGATGCCCTGAACATTTGCAGCCTCGATTCGCATCAAAATCGATGACACGACTGCCTCGGCTAGTTCACGCGGGGAAGGTAAACCCGGTGCAGACAAATAATTCGACAAGCTGGTGGCACCCCGACCAGACAGCGCTTCAGGAACGTCAATATCCTGAATATTCAGCCCCACACCAACCACAGTGATGGCACCCTGCCCGGTTTGAAAAGATTCGCACAACACACCGCCCAACTTTTGCTGATCTGCCAATAAGTCATTGGGCCATTTCAGTTGCACAGGCACCTTCCACTGTTCAAGAACCTGCGCCACCGCGACACCCACACACAGGGGCAAGAAGGGAATTTGCTGCCCCGCCATGGGCAAGCCCAGGGACAGACACAGGCTCGCACCCGGGTGCGCGCGCCATGGCCGCCCTGCACGCCCCCTGCCCACGGTTTGCATGTGCGCCAACACGGCATTCAGACCGGACACCCGCCCCTGCTGGTAAGCGCGAGCCAGGTAATCATTTGTTGAGTCGACTGAATCGAGTTCGATCCAGTGCACATCGGCTTGGGTTAACATCGAATGCGGGTCACTTCGGGCTAGTTGCGAAATTTTGCTCATCTTAACCTCCGAACGGGACACAAAACCAAGGAATCGCTCAAACGCCATGCCGCCAATCCATTCCAGCCTGCTGAAACGAACTCCCTACACTGGGATTCTGATGTTTGCGAGCCTGTATGCCTGCGTAGTGATTCACCTTAGCCTCTTTCCCTACAGCGATTGGCGCCACATCGGCATTGGTCCTTTTGAATTTCTGTTTGGCCCCTGGATTCCCGTTCATCAAAAAGTACTGTGGGCTGATGTGTTTATCAACATAGGGGGCTACATTCCACTGGGATTTCTGATGCTGCTGGGCCTGAACCGACAGCCGCGTACATTCGACAAAATATTGGTGGTGATGCTGTGTGCATTGATTTCTCTCGCCCTGGAATCGATGCAAACATTTTTGCCAAGCCGAGTACCTTCCAAGATGGACCTGGCCACCAACACAATTGGAGGCGCACTGGGTGTGTTGTTGGGTATTTACGTGACCGCACAACACCGAATTGCGCCGCTGCTGAACCGCAGGATTGAGCATTGGCTGATTCAGCGCGCGTGGATTGGCATGGGTCTGCTTAGCCTTTGGTTTCTGAGTATTTTGCCGCCACAAAACCCTACATTCAGCACCGGGCTGTGGCTGGGGAATCTGATGGAAATTCCGGGACCACTGCAGCACAGCACCCCGTTTGGGATACCGCTGGAAGTGTTGCTGAAAATTGAAACCATTGCACCCACATTCATCAACTATTGTTTTTTGATGTGCGCCTGGATGATTGGGTTGGCACAAACACAGGCCGGCTCGCCACGCGCCCGTTTGCTGCTGGTGCTGATCGCCTTGACCCTGTTGATTCGGTTGCTGGATTATCTGGTGCTTGCGCCGGTTTCAGCATGGACTTACCTTGGGCAACGGTGGTTTGAAGCCAACAGCTTGGGATTGCTGATTGCTTTCATTGTTGCACTCACTATCTCAATGATGCAGGTGTTGCCTCACCACATGGCGAGAATCGGGCTGCTGCATCTTCTGGGTGGGTGGCTAATCACCTTGCTGCTCCCCGGGGTCTACGACCCGGACCTTGGCAATCCGGGTAGCGGCATTCTGGCGATTTTCCGAAGCCTGCAGGAGGCCGGGCGCTGGGTGAGTGAATTGTGGCCTATCCTGGCGCTGACT
Source organism: Limnobacter sp. CACIAM 66H1 (assembly GCF_001601825.1). Taxonomy (GTDB): domain Bacteria; phylum Pseudomonadota; class Gammaproteobacteria; order Burkholderiales; family Burkholderiaceae_B; genus Limnobacter. Next base: position 23,271 of record NZ_LUJK01000043.1, read on the forward strand.
GTTTTGACCTTTTTGAGCCTGCCCGAGCGACGTTTTCGGCGATAATACGTTGTCGACCCAAAGCACACACGCGGACTCACCCAGCCATGAGCTACTTCGAGAAACATGTTTTCTTTTGCACCAATCAACGACCCAACAATGAAAGCTGCTGTGCCGATTGCCATGCATCGGCCGCGCATGCACATGCCAAGGAGAGGATCAAGAAACTGGGCTTGAACGGACAAGGAAAAATCCGGATGAACAAGGCTGGCTGCCTTGACCGATGCGATGAAGGCCCAGTGATGGTCGTTTACCCAGAAGGCGTTTGGTACACCTATGTGGATATTTCGGACGTCGACGAAATCATTGACTCTCATTTGGTGGGCGGCGAAATTGTGGAACGCCTGCGGTTGCCATGAATCCAAAAACCCGACATGAGTTGTGGAACGGGCTTGCAGGCCCGGTCGAGGTGTCCATTGATGAACCTGCAGCCCCATTGCGTGGACTGGCAGTAATCGCTCATCCACACCCCTTGTTTGGTGGAACCAAAGACAACAAAGTAGTGCAAACACTGGCCCGCGCATTTCTCCAAATGGGCTTCGTAACCTTGCGCTTCAACTTCAGGGGCGTGGGGCAAAGCGCCGGCACACACGACAATGGGCAGGGCGAGTCCGATGACCTGGTTCACTTGACCGAACGGGCCCGTACCACACTACTGCCAGCCGAATTGCAACAGGCGCCAATTGCCATGGCTGGTTTTTCATTCGGTGCTTTTGTCACCAGTCATGCTGCGCAACGTTTGCGTGAGGCCGGGATCAATATCGGCAAACTGGTACTGGTAGGCACCGCCACAAGCCGCTTTAAAGTAGCTGCAGTGCCTGACAACACACTGGTCATACATGGTGAAGTCGACGACACGGTGCCACTTGTTGATGTTTTGCGCTGGGCGGGTGAACAAAACTTGCCAGTGATGGTCATGCCAGGAGTGGAACATTTTTTTCACGGCAAACTGCCTCAACTCAAAGAGCTGGTTGTGCGTTATTACCCAAGTTAAACGCAAACCACTTACTTCACCTCTCTCTAGTACAGGAGCTTTTTACTTGTTTAATTCAGGAATTTCCCGATTCAAACGCCACATGGGCCAACTCTCCTTGGTTCTGGGTCTTGGTATCGGAGTGGCCATGCAAGCCTCTGCCCAGTCCAGTGTAATGCCACCTCCACCCGAGATCGGTGCAAAAGGTTACATGTTGCTCGACCTGACCACAGGCCAGACATTGGCCGAATTCAACAGTCGCGAGCGTCTAGAACCCGCTTCACTGACCAAACTGATGACAGCCTACATGGCGTTTGCTGCGCTTGAAAGCAAGCAAATTCGAATGGATCAGCAAGTGCCTGTATCACCGTTCGCCTGGAAGGCTGAAGGCTCGCGCATGTTTATCGAGCCGAACAAGCCTGTGACTGTTGAAGAGCTGCTGTACGGTGTGATTGTGCAATCAGGCAACGATGCAAGCCGCGCGATCGCGGAACTGCTGGCTGGCGACGAAAACAATTTTGCGACCCTGATGAACCAGCAAGCCAAACGGCTGGGCCTGACAGACACGAACTTCAAGAATGCCACGGGTTTGCCTGACCCCCAGCACTACACCACGGCCCGAGATTTGAGCATTCTGGCCAAGCGCATCATCATGGACTTTCCTGAGTACTACAAGAAAATGTATTCCACCAAGGAATACACCTACAATGGAATTCGCCAACCCAACCGCAATCGCCTGCTGTGGATCGACCCTTCTGTAGACGGCATGAAGACCGGACACACCGAATCGGCCGGTTATTGCTTGGTGAGCTCAGCCAATCGAACGTTACCCAACGGAGTGGATCGCCGCTTGCTGTCCGTGGTGCTGGGTACGACATCTGACCAGGCACGCACGCAGGAAAGCCTGAAGCTGATGAATTACGGCTATCAGATGTTTGAAACCGTGAAACTGTATTCTGCCAAACAAGCCATCAGCACCAGCGATGTTTACAAAGGTCAGGCCAAGGAAGTGAAACTGGGCGTGAACAAAGATCTGCTGATCAACGTTCCACGTGGCATGGCCAAACAACTGAAAGCCACAGTCGAGAAAAAGGGCACCTTGATTGCGCCAATCCCGGCTGGAACAGAACTTGGCAAACTGAAACTGACACTGAATGGCGAGACCATCGGCACAGTGCCACTGTTGGCTTTGTCCACAGTGGAGGAGGCTGGCTTGTTTGGCCGAATGGTGGACTCCGCCAAACTATGGTTTGAAGAGTAAACGATGAACACACCAACACCCGGTGACCACAAAAAAAGCCTGATTGAGTTCCCGACGCACTTTCCCATCAAGGTGATGGGAAAGAACGTGCCAGAGTTTTCTCAAGTCATTTGTGATTTATTGCTGAGCATGAGTCCTGGATTTGATGTGGCAGGCGTTGACATGCGCCCCAGCAGCAAGGGCAACTACCTTAGCCTCACCTGCAAAGTGTACGTCAACAACCAGGACGAACTGGACAATATTTATCGGGCCCTTTCAGGGCATGAATTGGTGTCGGTCGTTTTGTGATCGGGATTACTTTACAAAAAAGCCGCACCCGCTTAACAAAGTGGTGCGGCTTTTTGTTGGAAGCCACTACACGCCGTAGCGACTGCGGTATTCCTTCACCTTTTCGTACCAACCCGCAAGGCGGACATTGGCCGCTTGACGCGTGAGCAGATAACGCAAAAGATCTTGCAGGTTGGCAATTGCCAAAACAGGGATTCCATACAACTGCTCGACTTCCTGAACTGCTGAATGCTGGGTGTCCTGCCCGTCGCGCATGCCTTTTTCCATTCGATCCAGCGCGATCAATACCGCCGCGGGTTCGGCGCCATTGGCACGAATGATCTCAACAGACTCTCGCACCGAAGTTCCCGCCGAGATGACATCATCAACAATGACAACCCGGCCTTCCAGTGGAGCCCCCACCAGCGAACCACCTTCACCATGATCTTTGGCTTCCTTGCGGTTGAATGCATAGGGTACATCGCGACCGCGACGGGCCATTTCCATGGTGGCTCCGGCGACCAGAGGAATGCCTTTGTAAGCAGGGCCAAACAGCATGTCAAACTGAATTCCACGCTCGGCAGTTTGCTCAAGCAAGGTTTGTGCGTAAAATTCACTGAGCTTTTGCAGCGAAGAACCTGTGTTGAACAGACCCGCATTGAAAAAATACGGCGACATTCTTCCCGCCTTGGTCTTGAATTCACCAAAGCGCAACACCTGCTTTTCGACAGCGAACTGCAAAAACTGATCGGAAAGAACCTGCAAATTTTGACTTGAATCGACCACGATCAATCCCTAAAAAACTGACGTTACACAATGACCCGCATTATCTCAGCAAATCTGAATGGAATTCGTTCTGCCCGCACAAAAGGGTTTTTCGACTGGATGAACCAAAGCCAGGCCGATGTGGTGTGCGTACAGGAGATCAAAGCCCACCTGGCGGACCTTGGACCTGAGCACTTGCAACCCGGAATGTACAAAGGCTACTTTCAGGCTGCAGAAAAGAAGGGCTACAGCGGTGTTGGCCTTTACTGCAAAGTAGAGCCACTTAATGTAATTTACGGACTAAATAACACTGAATTCGACGCAGAAGGACGCATGGTCACGGCCGAATTCGAAAACATGATTGTGTCATCCATCTATTTCCCGTCAGGTAGCAGCTCGGAAGAACGCCAAGAGGCTAAATTTCGATTTTTAGATCACTTTGAACAGGTTTTTGACGAATTTGAATCAAAAAGGAAACCTGTAATACTGTGCGGCGACTGGAATATTGCCCACAAGGAAATTGACCTCAAGAACTGGAAAGGCAATTTGAAGAACAGTGGTTTTACCCCCGAAGAACGTGCTTGGATCGGTGCAGTGATTGAAAAACGCGGCTGGGTAGATGCCTACCGCGTGCTCTACCCCGAAGAAACTGAGGGTTGTTACACTTGGTGGAGCAACCGGGGGCAGGCCTACGCCAAAAACGTGGGGTGGCGGATCGACTACCAAATGGTAAGCCCGGCTTTACGCGAGAAGATTCAAGAGGTGAGTGTTTACAAAGCGCAGAAGTTTTCGGATCACGCGCCGTTGATTGCGGATTACGACCATCCGCTTTGAGGATGGCGCGCTGATCAGGCGGTTTTCAGTGAGGAAGCAGGCAACCCCGTCGGGTTGGCGAAGGAATCACGCACTCAACTTGGCTTTCAAAATCTCATTCACCTGCGCCGGGTTTGCCTTTCCACGCGCTGCACGCATGATCTGCCCCACCAGAAAGTTAAATGACGCTTCTTTGCCCGCTTTGTATTCAGCCACGGGACCCGGGTGGGCAGCCAGCACATCGTCAATCATTTTTTCAACGGCACCCGAGTCGGAGATTTGCTCCAAACCCTCGCCCTTGATACAAGCATCGACATCGCTGTACTTGCCATCCCACAAAGCTGCAAACACCACTTTCGCAGTTTTGTTGTTCAAAGTGCCATCCACCACACGTTTCACCAAGGCCGCCATCAAGGCAGGTGTAATTGGCGATTCCGCAGGGGTTTTGTCGTCACGGTTCAGGCTGGCAGAAAACTCGCCCAGCAACCAATTGGCCAAGGGCTTGGCTTTGTCATTGCCAGCTTGGGCCAAAGCAGCCTCAAAATAATCGGTCATCGCACGACTGGCCGTGAGCGTCACCGCATCATATTCACTCAAACCCAGCTCGCTTTGGTAGCGAGTCTGCTTCTGACCGGGCAGCTCGGGCATCTCGGCACGAACCCGCTCCACCCATTCCGGAGAAATGACCAATGGGGGAAGGTCGGGATCGGGGAAATAACGGTAATCTTCCGAATCTTCCTTGCTGCGCATGGAACGGGTCTCATTGCGATCAGGATCGTAAAGACGGGTTTCCTGTTTGATCACGCCACCATCTTCAATGATTTCGATTTGCCGCTGTGCCTCATACAAAATGGCAGCCTGCAAAAACTTGAAGCTGTTCAGGTTTTTGATCTCGCAGCGAGTGCCCAGCTTGGTTTCGCCTTTGGGGCGAACAGACACGTTGGCATCACAACGGAAACTGCCTTCCTGCATATTGCCATCGCAAATTCCCAGCCAAGTGACCAAGGTGTGAAGGGTTTTGGCGTAGGCCACCGCCTCTTCGGCCGAACGCATGTCGGGCTCTGTCACAATTTCCAGCAGGGGCGTACCTGCGCGGTTCAAGTCAATGCCCGACTGACCGGCAAAATCCTCGTGCAGGCTTTTGCCCGCGTCCTCTTCCAGGTGCGCCCGCACCAAACGCACGGTTTTCATTTGATCGCCCAACAGGAAACTAACAGAGCCACCCTGCACCACCGGAATTTCAAACTGACTGATTTGATAGCCCTTGGGCAAGTCCGGGTAGAAATAGTTTTTGCGGGCGAACACCGAGTGCTCCGCCACTTTGGCGCCCACAGCCAAACCAAATTGAATGGCGCGCTGAACGGCAGCCTTGTTCATGACCGGCAACACACCCGGCAAGGCCAAATCCACGGCGCAGGCCTGAGCGTTGGGCTCGGCACCAAAAGCGGTGCTGGCACCCGAAAAAATTTTCGATTCGGTTGTTAACTGGGTGTGGGTTTCAAGACCCACCACAATTTCCCATTGCATGGTGCGATCCCTTTATTAAGACGGAGTACGAAGGTGCCAATCGGTGGCGGCTTGGTAATGATCAGCCAGCGCCAGCAATTCCCCTTCCTTGAAATAATTGCCAATCAATTGCATGCCGACAGGGCGATGTTTGTCGCCAAACCCCACCGGTACGCTCATACCGGGCAAACCAGCCAAACTGGTGCTGAGCGTGTAAATGTCGGCCAAGTACATTTGCACCGGGTCAGCTGACTTCTCGCCCAAATTCCATGCGACTGTGGGGCTAACCGGGCCAGCAATGAAATCGCATTGCTGGAAAGCCGCTTGAAAGTCTTGCGCAATCAGTCGGCGAATTTTCTGGGCTTGAAGGTAATACGCATCGTAATAACCATGAGACAGCACATACGCACCCACCATGATTCGGCGCTGTACTTCAAGGCCAAAGCCCTCGCTGCGCGAATTCTCGTACATGGACTTTAAATCGGTGTACTCGGCTGCGCGGTGCCCGTAACGCACGCCATCAAAACGCGACAGGTTGGAGCTTGCTTCAGCAGGCGCGATCACATAATAAGCAGGAATGGACAATTCGGTACGCGGCAAGCTGATGTTCACCAGCGAGGCACCCAAGGCTTCCAGCTGCTTGAGCGCATCGTCAATTGGGGAGCGCACATCCGCAGCCAAACCCTCACTAAAAAACTCAGCGGGCAAGCCCACACGGACTCCAGCCAAGGGCTTGGAGGCATCACCGTTTCGCAATGGCTTTCCAAAGCCCGCCGTAAAGTCTTCATTCGGCACTGGCCTTTGCACACTGGTGCTGTCTTTCTCATCAAAACCCACCATGGTGTTGAGCACCAAAGCACAATCACGAGCGCTGTGTGCCATGGGTCCAGCCTGGTCCAGGCTGCTGGCATAGGCAATCATGCCGTAGCGGCTGCAACTGCCGTAAGTGGGTTTGATACCCGTGATTCCGCACAGAGACGCTGGCTGGCGAATGGAGCCCCCGGTATCCGTACCCGTTGAGAATGGGACAATGCCCGCAGCCACTGCCACGGCTGACCCGCCCGAAGAACCGCCAGGCACAGCCAAGGTGTCCCAAGGGTTCAGGCAAGGGCCATAGGCGCTTTTTTCATTCGATGAACCCATTGCAAATTCATCGCAATTCAATTTACCAATGCTCACTGCGCCCGCAGCGTTCAAACGCGATACCACTTCGGCGTCGAAAGGGCTTTGGTAGCCAGCCAGCATTTTGGAGCCCGCTGTGCTGGTCCAGCCCCTGGTCACGAAAATGTCTTTGTGTGCAGTGGGAATTCCCAACAAGGCACCGGTTTCACCCGCGCCCATGCGTACGTCAGCGGCCTTGGCTTGTTGCAGGGTGAGGTCATCGCGAATGTCGACAAATGCGTTCAGACTGGAATGCTCACCGGCTTGGCGCAAAGCATCTTGCGCCAACTCTACGGCACTGGTTTTTTTCTCGT
>NZ_LUJK01000044.1 GCF_001601825.1 Limnobacter sp. CACIAM 66H1
CCCCCGAAGCGAAGACCAAGATTATTAATTATTTTGCTCAACTTGTCAACAACCTGCTGAACCTTTTTAAACAAAACTTTTAAATCTTTTTGCCTTCTGCCTGCATTGCCTCAGCAATTCGAGCAGCCCGAATTATACACATATTTGTCGGGTACACTGCAAGTGATTTTTCAAAAAAACAGAAGCAAACAACAAATGAAATACTGCAGCACATGTGGAACCCCGGTTGAACTTCGAATTCCTGATGGCGATAACCGGGAACGAAGCTGTTGCCCCGGATGTGGCACCATTCACTACGTGAATCCGAAAATTGTCGTTGGCACCATCCCAACCTATCAGGGCAAGATTTTGCTTTGCAAACGTGCGATTGAACCTCGCTATGGTTTTTGGACATTGCCAGCAGGCTTCATGGAGCTGAATGAAACCACCCACCAGGGCGCCACTCGCGAAACCTGGGAAGAAGCTGGTGCCCAGATCGAACTCGGTCCGTTATTTACCATGTTCGATGTCATTCGCGCCGAACAGGTTCATATTTTTTTTCGTGCTGAAATGCCGACCCCCACCTTTAACGCAGGTGAAGAAAGCCTGGATGTGCGACTGTTTGCTGAAGACGAGATTCCTTGGGATGAGCTGGCCTTCAAAACCGTGTCAAAAACACTGACCCTGTTCTTTGCAGATCGAAAAGCGGGTCGCTATACCCTTCACACGGGCGATGTCTTCGATCACACAGACTGGACAGATTCGCAATTCAAGGCCGGATGACAAAAACCACGATTCCCTGGCTGGACTCCCCACACGAATTTCCCAGCACCCACCTCGCACTTGAATACCCGCCAGGCTTGCTCGCTGCCAGCATGGAAATCAATGCAGACTGGCTTGAAGCGAGCTACGCACGCGGCATTTTCCCATGGTATTCCCAAGGGGAACCTGTGCTGTGGTGGAGCACAACCCCACGCGCTGTTCTATACACGGCAGAATTCAAGCTTCACCGCTCATTGGCCAAAGCGATACGCAAAATGCAGGGCAACTCGAGCAGCACGATTCGCCTGAACACCGCCTTTGAGCGAGTGATGCGTGCCTGCGCAGCACCCAGGCCTGGCCAGGAAGGCACCTGGATCACCGAAGAAGTGATTGCGGCCTACACCACACTTCACGAACGGGGTTTGGCGCACTCTGTTGAACACTGGCAAGGCGACCAGCTCATCGGTGGCCTGTATTGTGTGGCCTTGGGCAAAATGGTGTACGGTGAAAGCATGTTTGCCACCCAAACCGATGCTTCCAAAGTGGCCTTCGCTCATTTTGTGTATTGGCTAAAATCACAGAATGTGCACATAATTGATTGCCAGCAGGCCACCGGGCATTTGATGTCTATGGGCGCCCGTACGGTAAGCCGAAAGGTGTTTGAGACTGAAATGGCGAATTCCATTGTGCAGCCCACCTTGAATTGGGAACCTCGCGAACTTAAATGGACGTATGACCAGACCTAAGGAACTGCCCTTCTCCACACTGCAGTTTTATTCGACTGCGCCTTATCCCTGTAGCTATTTGGACAATCGTTTGGCCAGGTCACAGGTGGCAACTCCCAGCCATTTGATCAACGCCGATGTATACAGCGAATTGGTGCGCCTGGGTTTTCGTCGCAGTGGTCTGTTCACTTACAAACCCCACTGCGATGGCTGTAACTCGTGCAAGCCCCTGCGCCTGAAAGTGTCCCAGTTTCATACGAATCGAAGCCAGCGACGTACAGTGAAAGCATTTGCCAATCTGAAACCGAGCGTACAGCGACTGCATTTCAACTCAGAGCATTATGCCTTGTACCTCAAATATCAATCGGCCCGCCATCACGGTGGTGGGATGGATGAGGATAGCCGCGAGCAGTATTCGCAATTTTTATTGCAAACCAGGGTGAACTCGCGATTGGTAGAATTCCGAAACCCGGAAGGCAAATTGGTGATGGTATCCATCATCGATATTCTTACCGACGGCCTATCCTCGGTGTATACCTTCTTCGATCCAGAGGAACGAAGCGGCTTGGGCGTCTACGGCGTACTTTGGCAAATTGAGCAATGCCGAGACCTGGAACTCCCCTATCTTTATTTGGGCTACTGGATCAAGGAAAGCGAAAAAATGGCTTACAAGGCCCGCTTTTCCTCTGCAGAAGTTTTTCAGGACAACATATGGCAACCACTGGCTGAACCAAACCGGTAATCGGCCAACACATTCCCCGTTACAATTCGGGCTCATTCATCTTAACTACCGCTGCTTGAAAACCGCCATGCTGCTGCCCTATTCAATTGTTCGTCCCGCACTCTTTTCGCTCGATCCCGAGAAAGCGCATCACGTTACTTTCAGCAATTTGCAAATGTTGCGCAAACTCGGTTTGCTGAAGCTATTTTCTCCCAAGGCTGTGGCCGATCCGGTGAAAGTGATGGGTATCGAGTTTCCAAATCGAGTGGGTTTGGCTGCAGGGCTGGACAAAGACGCAGCCTACATCAGCGAACTGGGACTGATGGGCTTTGGCTTTCTTGAAGTAGGTACGGTAACACCCAAACCACAGGCAGGTAACCCTCAACCACGTCTGTTTCGCCTGCCCAAGGCCAATGCGCTGATTAATCGCATGGGTTTTAACAATCATGGTGTGGATACACTGATACAAAACATCAAGGCCAGCAATTATCCGGGTGTACTGGGGATCAATATTGGAAAAAATGCGGTCACACCGGTAGAAAATGCGAGCGATGATTATCTCGCTGCACTCGAGGCCGTGTATCCATACGCCACTTACATCACAGTGAACATCTCCTCGCCTAACACCAAAAATTTGCGCGACTTGCAAGGTGGAGACAGCCTGGATGTTCTATTGGGTTCGCTGAAAGAAAAACAGAAAGCGCTGGCTGATGAACATGGCCTTTACAAACCCATGGCCCTGAAAATTGCCCCGGACCTCAATGACGAACAAATTGACGCAATTGCCAAACGACTGACTCATTTTGGATTTGATGGTGTGATTGCGACCAACACCACGATTGACAAAACCAGCGTGGAGAATCTCCCGCACGGTCAAGAACAAGGTGGATTAAGCGGCGCTCCGGTACTGGAGAAATCAACTCATGTGATCAAACGCTTGTACGCCGAACTGGGAGATGACATTCCAATCATCGGCGTGGGTGGAATTTCAAGCGGCGCGCATGCAGTGGAAAAAATACGTGCAGGTGCCAAACTCATTCAAATTTATACTGGCCTGATCTACAAAGGTCCTGAACTGGTTACCGAATGTGCAGCCACGATTCGCGTCAACTGCAAATCCCAAGCGCGCAAGCAATAAAAAAACGGCCTTCATGAGGCCGCTTTTTCGATCCGGATCAGTGCTGATTATTTCCGTTTGTGCGTTTGATAGAGGCTTGAAAAAGTTTCACCCGTGGGCACCGGAAAATCACGCTGATCCGTCCAGCCCTTGGCTCCGGGTAAACTGTGAATGCCTCCTCTGCGTTTTCCCCACCAGGCCATGGCCTTGATGCCCATGCGTGACAAGAATCGATACAACGCAGGCCGCTGTGCCACAAACGCCCACACCTTGAATGCCGCTTTCTCTTGCCAGGGTCGAAGCCCCCTCGAGAACTGCTGCTCCCGCAGCTTGCGCAACAAATCAGGCAATGGAATTTTAACCGGGCACACCACATGGCACTCGCCACACAAAGTAGCCGCCTGTGGCAAGTCCAGCGCTTTTTCAATGCCGGTGTAACTTGGCGTAAGAACCGATCCCATCGGGCCGGGATAAACCCAACCGTAGGCATGACCACCGATTTTTTGATACACCGGGCAGTGATTCATGCAAGCACCGCACTTGATGCAGCGAAGCATTTCTTCAAATTCGCCACCGAGCAGTCCAGTGCGACCACCATCCAGAATCACAAAATACATGTGCTCGGGACCGTCCAGATCGCCTTGCCGCTTGGGACCGGTCAATAGAGAGACATAGTTGGAAATGCTTTGGCCGGTCGCCGAGCGCGGTAGCAAGCGAATCAACGTAGCAAAGTCTTCGAGGGTGGGCACGACTTTTTCAACGCCAGTGATGGCCACATGCACGCGGGGGTTAATGGTACACATACCCTCGTTGCCCTCGTTCGTAACCAAGGCCACTGAACCTGTGTCAGCGATGATGAAGTTGCCGCCCGTGACACCCATGTCTGCAGCCAAAAACTGAGGGCGCAGAATTTCACGTGCCTCTCGGGTCATTTCGGCAATGTCTGTTTTACGGGGTAAATGGTGATGCTTTTCAAACAGGTCAGCCACCTGCTCTTTGTCTTTGTGCACCACGGGCGCAATAATGTGGCTGGGGCGCTCGTTGTCGTTGATTTGAAGAATGTATTCGCCGAGGTCGGTCTCGCGCACTTTCACATCCGCCGCCTCAAGCGCTTTGTTCAGTGCCATTTCTTCAGTCACCATCGACTTCGATTTGATCACCGATTTCACACCGTGCTTTTTGGCAATTTTCACAACCAGCTGGGCTGCCTCTTGCGGTGTGCGTGCAAACAATACCTTGGCACCAGTCTCGGCTGCTTTCTGTTCAAACAATTCAAGCCATACATCCAGGTTCTTGATGCTTCGGTTGCGAATTTCAACTGCCGCAGACCGAGTACCCTCAAAATCTTCCAGCTCCAGAATACTGGTGGCACGTGCATTCACAAACTTTGAAGACAAGCGTTTCAAGTTTTCCTGCAAACGCGGATCATTCAGCTTTTCACTGGCCTTGCGTTCAAAAAACATGCTTTGTACTTTGCATGGTGTTACTGCCCCACTTTAAATTTGACCGGGCTTGCGGCCCGTGAGCAATTCGGCCACATGCAACACCTGCGTGTTGTCACCCATGCGGCGCAATCGGCCTTCAATATTCAACATACAGCCCAGGTCGCCCAACACCACAGCCTGTGCACCGGTCGCTTGTACCTGCTCGCACTTGTCGGTACAAATTGCGCTGGAAACCTCGCCATACTTCAAGGCGAACGTGCCACCAAAACCGCAGCACTGCCGACTGTCTTTCATTTCAAGAATTTCTACGCCACCCATTTTGCCAATCAAGGTGCGGGGTTGATTTTGCACACCCAACTCGCGCAGCCCACTGCAAGAATCATGATAGGTAATCTGTTTAAGCTCGCTCACCCCTAGCTTGACCTTGTCCACACCCAGCACATTGACCAAAAAGTCAGTGAGCTCGTAAGTGCGTGCAGCCAAACGGGCCGCGCGGATCTTCAAATCCGGGTCGTTCTTGAACACTTCGGTGTAATGGATTTTTGTCATGCCAGCGCAAGAACCAGAAGGCGCAACCACATAATCAAACTGCTCGAATTCCGCCAACCATTTTTGAGCCAGCTTGTGCGTACTCTCCTGGTCACCTGAATTCCAGGCAGGTTGACCACAACAGGTTTGGGCCTGAGGCACCACTACCTCACAACCGGCCGACTCCAGTAACTCTAGGGCTGAAAAACCGATAGAGGGCCGCATGGAATCCACGAGGCAAGTAACAAACAAACCGACGCGCAAGGCAATTCCCCAAAATGTCTAGAAACCAGTTAAGTGTATGCAGCATGCCGTTTTCCGGCCAGTAGTGATAACCATAACGAGTGACGTATTTCACAATATGGTTTAAACTTCCCACCGGATGAAAAGGAACTACCCAATATGAGCGAAGAGTCGATTGGACGCACCAGTATTCAGGTGATTGAGCGAATGATGCAACTTTTGGATGCCTTGGCTGAACACCAAGATCCCGTTGCATTGAAAGACTTGGCGCGCGACACCAAGCTACACCCCTCGACTGCTCACCGCATTTTGAATGACCTTGTGGCTTGCAGACTGGTTGACCGGACAGACCCTGGTCTGTATCGCTTGGGTATGCGACTACTTGAGCTGGGCAATTTGGTGAAAGCCCGGTTGAATGTGCGCGACGCTGCCCTTGAACTGATGCGCAAATTGCACCGCTTGACCGGTCAAACGGTGAACCTTTCGGTTCGGCAAGGCGACGAAATCGTGTACGTTGACCGAGCGTACAGCGAGCGCTCAGGTATGCAGGTGGTACGTGCAATTGGAGGCCGCGCGCCCTTGCACCTTACTTCGACCGGCAAACTTTTTCTGGCCAATGAGTCGCCTGAAAATCTGAAGCTTTATGCGGACAGAACCACCTTGCGCGGCACCACCTTGAACAGCTTGACCACACTTGAAAAGCTGGAAAAGGAACTGTTGCTGGTAAGAACAGAGGGGTTCGCGCGCGACAACGAAGAGCTTGAGATGGGTGTTCGGTGTATGGCGGCCGGCATTTATGACGACTCGTCAAAACTGATTGCAGGTCTGTCGATATCTGCGCCGGCAGATCGAATTCAAGAAGACTGGCTACAAGAGCTGATCCACACTGCACAGCGCATCAGTGCATCACTGGGATGGCAGGGTCGAGTGACCCCACCCAGCGGGCGATTCCGAATTTAGCTTTATTTTGTTACATATGAGGCCGTGCTAGGTGCCACGGCCATCACATATTCGCGAATGCGCTCAGCATCGGCAAATCGGGCCTGAGAGCCCAAAGCATCCAGCAATACTATAACCAGGTTACGATCGCCTACCCTGGCCTTCATCACCAGACATCGACCGGCTTCATTGATGAAACCAGTCTTTTGAACTTGAATATCCCACTCCTTGTTTTTGATCAGGCGATTGGTATTTCTGAAGTTCAATTGGCCTTTCCCCGTCTGAACCGAGAACTGGGGGTCAGTGGAAAACTGGCGAATCAATGGGAAACGTTGGGCATGCAAAATCATGCGGGCCAAATCGTTGGCACTGGATTTGTTTTCCACCGAAAGTCCCGTGGTTTCCGCGAAGTTCGTGTTAAACATTCTGAGCGAAGCCGCCCGACGGTTCATCTCAGCGACACATGCCGCCAAACCACCGGGATAGCTGCGCCCCAAGGCGGAGGCAGCGCGGTTTTCGGAAGCCATGAGAGCAAGATGAATCAGTTCACGACGGGTGAACTCACTGCCAGGCTTCAAGCGTGATCGGGTATTTTTGTAGTAATCGATGTCTTCGGTGGTGATCGTAATGACCTCATCCAGATCGAGCCCGGCTTCAAGCGTCACCACGACGGTCATGATCTTGGTAATTGATGCGATTGGAACCACTGCCGAGGGGTTTTTTGCATAAAGCACTTCGAGTGAGTCTGCATCGGCCACCAGGGCCACAGAGCTGTTCAGCGACAGCGGGTCATGCGCTTCTTTGAGATTTGCCCGTTCAGACTGCCCAGGGGCGGCGTGCACAGTGGGGCTTGACACCATGGATAAAGCAAGAAGTGTTGAGCCAAGTAATGCTTTGTAGATCATGGTGTATTGTCTTTGTTATTCAAACGAATGTTTTGTTGGATTCTACGCAGAATTGGGTTAACCGCCAAGGCCCCAGATCGAGTGATAACAGGGTTTTAAGTCATCTAATTCGAGCGATTTCTTAAATCTACCTGTCCCATGTAGTGTTTACTGCCTCTTGATGGTGCTCGCCATACTCAGCCATGCGCTTGATGACATCAAGCTGCAAGTCTGTTAAGTGCTCAAGATCTGGGAAATATCCGCCCGCCATCACCGCAGCCACAGGCAACTGGCGTTGCCGGGCCCATTTCAATACCATCTGATCCCGCAGCAAAATACCCTCATCGCTCAGGGCCAGCTTTCCGAGACGATCTGCTTGATGAACGTCAAGCCCCGCCACATACAAAATCAAGCTTGGCATGAATCGTTCACCGATCAGCCCCAAAGCCGTTTCAAGTTGAGCCAGGTATTCATCGTCTCCAGTCCCATCGGGCAATTCGATGTCCAAATCACTTGTCTCTTTCTGAAAAGGGTAATTTTTCTCCCCGTGCATTGAAAAGGTAAACACACTGTCGTCATTGTTCAATATTTCAGCTGTTCCATCACCCTGATGTACATCCAGGTCGATCACGAGTACGTTGCGGGTGCGACTACCCATGCCTGACTGCGACTGTTTACTTTTATAAAGCCTGGAGACTCCGTCAGTCTGATAAACGCGAGCAGCCACTGCCAAATCATTGAATACACAAAACCCCCCCCCTTTGCCCCGCTTGGCATGATGCGTACCCCCCGCCAAATTAACCGAAGCTCCGTGCTGCAGCGCACTTCGAACGGCGGCCACGGTGGCACCCACGGAGCGACGAGAACGCTCAACCATTCGCTCTGACCACGGAAATCCAATGTCACGCTGTTCATCTCTGGAAACATTGCCCGTCTCTATGCGTTCAATGTAATGAGGGCAATGCGCCAAGGCCAATTGCCCAGGTGTTGCCGCATCTGGTACAACAAGCCTTATAGAACAAACACTTGAATACACCTTGTCCCGAAGAATTCGATACTTCTCCATCGGAAAACGGTGCCCTGAAGGCAAAGGGAGAACAAATTCGTCGGTATAGAAAGCTTCAATCATGATTAATACAACAGAACGAACTCAGATTATTGCGTTGCAACATTTTTTGTTGACATCAGGATTTTTTTTGGTAGAATTCGTTTTGTGCACCGCATCAAACGGTGTCGAAAATAACCCTAGTGGTACGAAACCTGACGGAGCAAACTATGATGATGACCCCCGAACAATTTCTAGACGTTCAAAAAGCCAACCTTGAAAAAATCCTGGGTCTTAGCCAGCAATCTTTCAGCAATGTCGAAAAAGTAGTTGAGCTGAATCTTAACGCTGTTAAGTCTTACATGGAAGAGAGTGTTGAGGCCGTTAAAGCCCTGTCCTCTGCAAAAGACATCCAGGAATTCGTTGCGGTATCTACATCAGTAACACAACCTTTGTCAGAGAAAGCCGTTTCCTATGGCAAAGACCTGTACACCCTGTCCTCCGGCATTGCTTCCGAAGCCGCCAAGCTGGTTGAAGAACAAGTGTCCGAGAACAACAAGAAATTCGTTGAGCTGTTTGAATCAGCCAGCAAGAATGCTCCTGCCGGTTCAGAAAGTGCAGTTGCATTGATGAAATCAGCAATCACTGCCGCAAACACTGCTTACGACAGCGTAAGCAAGGCCACCAAACAAGCTGTTGAAATGGCTGAAGCCAACGTGGAAGCCGCAACCAAGGCAACCATCAAGGCCACCAACACAGCAACAACCAAGGCCCGCAAAGCAGCATAAGTCTGTTTTGCCTGCACAGATGTCTCCTCGTTCCTCCTGGAACGAATTCTCAAAGCCTGCCCTCTTTTGTGGCAGGCTTTTTTTTATTCGATCAGCTCAAATTCACAACGCATGCTTTCCAGAACCTGAAGAAGCTCTGCGAACGCTTTCGACACCACTTCTTTCTTACCGAGGTCACCCCTGGCTTTAACTCCAAGCTCAATGTGGCGTGCCATTTTGTTGTCGCCAACACTGGGCAGGCTATACAACCTGCATTCAGGAAATGTCGCCTCGAGTTGTTCCATGACAGGCGTAATTCGCGCCTCTGGCGTGTTGAATAACAACAAGGCTTTCTTGTACTCAAGCTCCTGATGATGAAAGTGGGGATAAAGTGTATCCAGCACCCATTCAATCATGGGCCAAGCCATCACGGGAAAACCTGGAACAAAGTGATGTTGCCGCACAGTAAACCCTGCAATCCGATTGTACGGGTTGGGTATGAGACTGGCTCCAGCCGGGAAATCTGCCATACGCAATCGAAACTCATCCAATGGCTGGCCGCTCTCCTCACATCGTTGACGAATCAGATCCACGGCACCTTCATGGCGTACGATTGGCAAACTCAAGGCTTGAGCGGCCGCCTGCCGAGTGTGGTCGTCAGGCGTGCCACCGATGCCACCGCAACTCAATACAATGTGTTCACTGGCGAAGGAACGCCTCAAGGTATCAGTTAAAAATTCCCTGTCATCACCCACCATTTGAACCCACGACAAATGCAGCCCGCGGGCCGACAGGCGTTCAATCACGGCTGGTATGTGTTTGTCTTGCCTTAGGCCGGACAAAATTTCGTCGCCCACAACTATTAAACCTATTTTTGGTACTGCCATTGTTTGCTCTTGTTTAGTTGGATTCAATCACTGACATATCAATCGTTTTGTCGTTTCGAACTTGCACAAGCGCGCCCATGTAATGGCGTGTAAAAGCCAGTGCCGACATCACGGGCATAATCAATAAAATTGGCGGAATAAAACTTAAAAATGCGCAAACCAAACCGATCAACCAAGCGGAGGTGCTGTCGCGCTTCTTGATTTCTTTCATCTCAAGTTTAGTGGCGTGCCCGGCCAATGAATCGAAGCGCATCACCGCCATTAGCAAATAAGCGGTCAGCAAAACAGGCAATACGAACGCCATACCGGGAATCAACCACAAAGGCAGCGTGACAATCCATGCGATGAGAAATACAACAACAGCTTTTAAAGTGACCCACAGGCTCATGACCATGCCCGAGTCTCCCCTCTTTTCAATGCCCTGAAATTCCCGCTCGGTCAGGTAATTAACTACTGGTGGAGTGACATACAAACCTGCAAGCAACACGGCAGAAGTGGCGACGATCGGCCATAAAAGCCCAAACACCGCCAAGGGCACCAGAATTAATTTTAACCAACCCATGAATGCAGCATCCGCTGCCACTGCCTCGGCGGAGAAATCAAAGCCCAGGTAACCCAAGGCCCAAGTGGCGGCACTGACCAAAGGATCAATGGATAACCAGATAATCACCAACCAGAACACGGATGCAATTGCCACAGACACAAGAGTCAGCATCAGCATTTTCGGGCGAAATGAATCAACCAGTGCGTTAAAAAGAATGGACATTGCGTTGTTCATCAATATTCCCTTTATTGTTGTCGCTTTGCCATGGTTTCCCATGCCTTTTGCAAACGTTTGACGGACACAGGCATTGGCGTGCGAAGTTCCTGGGCAAACAGGGAGACCCTCAACTCCTGAAGTTGCCAGCCAAACTGGCTGAGGCTTTCGTCCTCCTGACCTTTCAAGTGTGAACTGGCACGAACCCAGTGTAATTGAAGATCCATGACATCTTTCATCAACTGTTTATCCCGATCGATTGAATTACGCACTCGCTCCAGACGTATTTGCGCAGCTTTCAAATAACGGGGGTAATGGGCCAACTGCTCCCATGGCTTTTTGAGCAGAAAACCCTTGGGTAACAACCAGTTCAACTGATTTTGAATGTCGTTAACACACTCGGGGAACGACTTGGACAATGTCTGCAGCTTCTTATTCAGTGCACTGTATTCAGTCAAAATAATAAAAAGAATCTTTCCGATCTCCTGAGCAATCAGGTTCATTCGGCTCCGCGCTTCCTGTACTTTGACATTGAATTCATCTTGAGTAACAGGCAAACCTCCTGCAAGTGCACTGCGCATTAATGTCAGCTTGATCCACTGTTGCTGCAGTTCTTCAGAGGATCCAAGGGGCATATACAGCATGGCGACTTTCTGAAAATCAAGCAGGTTTTTGGTCAGGTATTTCAGAGGCTCTTTCAAAGCGATATTGAACAGGCGGAGTACACCGTCAAGGTGCACTTTCCGGGCAATGTTTTCTTCATCGAACACTTCGATGATGCAGTGGTCACCCATGTCTTTCAACGCCGGATATCCAAAGAAAGTTTGCCCTGCGCGTCGGATCTCCAGCATATCGGGCAAACTACCAAAACTCCAGGTGATGATCGGCTGATCGCTGTATGCGCCTGCATTGCCCGATGGAGGGGATTTGACTGCATTTGCTGAGGGCTTGCTTTTTTCAGAAGAGTGACCAGCGTCATCGATCTGCGCACCGACCTGGGCACGGACCTGCTCAACCACGTCTGAACTTTTAAAACTCTCTTGCGCCTTTCGACCCCACTCAGCCTTCAGTGCTGACAAGCTGCGTTGCATATCCAGTTGGCGCCCATGCTCATCGACCAACTTAAAATTCATGAAATGGTGCGGTGGCAAGGTTTCAATTCGGAAATCGCTGAGCAGCGGACGGGCTGGCGTTTCGCTGGCTACGAAATCGCGAAGGCGTTCAAGAAGCGGCTTGTCATAGAGTTTGAAATCAAAGTGCGCTTCGGCAAACTTTTCAGCAAACTGCGGTACCGGGACACAGTGACGGCGAACTTTCTGCGGCAAGCTTTTCAGCAAAAGCAATGCTTTTTCTTTCAACATGCCGGGAACCAACCACTCGGTGCGGCCCACATTCACTTGGTTCAACAACATTAGGGGAATGGTCAGGGTAACCCCATCGCGCGGGCTGCCGGGCTCAAAGTGGTAGCTCAAATCAAAGGCCAAACCGCCCATTTCCAGCTTTTTAGGATAAAACTCGGTGGTAATGTCGCCTGCCTTTTTGCTCAAAAGGTCTTCTTTGTTCAAATAAAGCGCGGCGAGATCTTCCTTGCTGGCCTGCTTGGCCCAATTTTCCAGGGTTTGCTGGTTGTACACACCAGCGGGAAGCTTGTCATCATAAAACTGCGCAATCAGCGCCTCATCCACCAAAATATCCTGACGGCGGGCTTTGTGCTCCAGCTTTTCAAGGTCTTCAATCAGCTTGCGGTTGTGAACATAAAACGGCACGCTGGTTTTGACCTGCCCGGGCACCAACCCCTCGTGAATCATCAAGCGGCGTGCATCGGCTTGATTAAACCTCGCCAGGCTCACGCGGCGCTGGGAGTAAATAGGCAAACCGTAAATGGTGCCGGTTTCCAAGGCAACGGCCTGGCCTGAACCTTTTTCCCAATGCGGATTGTTGTGGTTACGCTTCACCAAATGAGCGCCCACCTTCTCAATCCAATCAGGCTGAATTTTGGCCACACTGCGAGCATACAGTCGTGTGGTTTCAACCAGTTCAGCAGCCATGATCCATTTGCCGCCTTTCTTGAACAAATTCGAACCGGGGTGAATTGAAAACTTGATGCTTCGCGCCCCAAGGTAGACCGGGTCGGTTTCATGTTTCAACCCAATGTTGCCCAACAAACCCGCCATCAAGGACATGTGAATTTGATCGTATTCCGCTGCCTTGGTATTAACAACCCAGTTTTGATCTCTCACCATGGCAGTGAGCTGTTGATGAACCTCGCCCCACTCACGCAAGCGGTTGGCCGATAAGAATTTGCGCTGAAGCGTGTTTTTCATTTCACGATTCGTCAGCTCTTTTTCTTTTAAATCAACATAAAAATTCCACAACTTCAGAAAAGACATGAAATCAGATTCGGTGTCCTCAAACTGTTGTTGAGCGTTGTCAGCTGCCTCTTGCGCATCAATTGGGCGGTCTCGCGGGTCTTGAATCGACAAAGCTGCAGCCAACACCAACAGTTCGCGCAAGCAGCCCCGAACGCTGGCTTCAAACAGCATTCGTGCAATTCGTGGATCAAGCGGCAGCTTGGCCAGTGCTTTGCCTGTTCTGGTCAGATGCCCTGCATCGTCCAGGGCATTCAGTTCGCTGAGCAACTGATAACCATCCGCAATCGCGCGCCCCATGGGGCGCTGCAAAAATGGAAAATCCTCCACCTCAGTCAGGTGCAGGCTTTTCATTCTCAAGATGACGGAAGCCAATGAAGAACGAAGGATTTCCGGATCGGTGTAATCAGCACGCCCTGCAAAATCCGCGTCGGAATACAAACGAATGCATACCCCGTTGGCAACCCGGCCGCAACGCCCCGCCCGCTGATTGGCCGAGGCCTTGGAAATCCGCTCCACCTGCAACATTTCGACCTTGTTGCGATAACTGTAGCGCTTCACTCGGGCAAGACCCGAATCAATCACGTAGCGAATGCCTGGTACCGTCAACGAGGTTTCAGCCACGTTGGTAGACAACACAATTCGACGGCGCCCGCTGGGTTTGAAAATCCGATCCTGTTCCTGTGCGGTCAGCCTTGCGAACAAGGGCAAAATTTCCAGCGTTTGCCGCAGGTTTTTATTCAGGAAATTTGCCATGTCGCGAATTTCCCGCTCCCCCGGCAAGAACATCAATATATCGCCCTGACCCTCCCGGCAGAGCTCTTCTACCGCATCGAGGGTTGCAGCCTGAAACGCATCTTCATCCACCTCATCAGCCAGGTTTACAGGTGCGTTCTTGCGCCGGCTGGTGTCAAAATCATTTGGGTCTTTGTAGCGCACTTCCACCGGGTACAAACGACCGGATACTTCGATCACCGGAGCAGGCTTACCCAGGACACTTTCAAAATGCTTCGAGAACCGCTCTGCATCGATGGTTGCTGAGGTCACAATCAACTTCAAGTCAGGCCGCTTGGTTAGCACCTCTTTCAGATAACCCAACAGAAAGTCAATGTTCAGGCTGCGCTCATGAGCCTCGTCAATAATGATGGTGTCGTACTTCTTGAACAGCGGATCGGTTTGGCTTTCCGCCAGCAAAATGCCGTCGGTCACCAACTTCACCGCGGTACTGGCATTGGATTGGTCTTGAAACCGTATTTTGAACCCCACCCATTGCCCGAGTTCAGAATTCAGTTCTTGCGCAATCCGTTTGGCTGTCGCTGTTGCAGCCAAACGACGAGGCTGGGTGTGAACAATACTTCTTCCGTTCAAACCACGCCCAAGTTCAAGGCACATTTTCGGCAACTGAGTGGTTTTACCCGAGCCTGTTTCACCGCAGACAATCACCACCTGATGGTCAGCGATCAACTGCTTGATCTCAGTGCGACGCTGGGAAACCGGTAGCTCTTCAGGGTATCGAATTTCGGGTAACGACTGAATGGTTTGTTCTTTTGACAACACAAATAACCAATATTGGGTTCAAATTCCGATCAAATCGGGGAAATACAGCGCGAATGCTGGACTACACACGATCGGAAATTATAATCAATCGATCGAGCGGCCACGGCTGCCCACAGTGTATTCCCTTTTTTCAGGACAGCCCCCAAGCCAATGAGTAACGCGCCAAGCAACGACGACCTTTCCATGAACAGCCAAACTTTCGTTCAATGGCTGAGAACTGTTGCCCCTTATATTCATGCCTTTCGAGGTAAAACCTTCGTGGTGGCCGTTGATGGTGAGTTGGCTTATCAAGGCTACTTGAATTCACTTGCTCAGGATTTGTCACTGTTACACGCGATGGGCATGCGGATTGTGCTGGTGTGTGGTTCTCGTCCTCAGGTTGAAGAACAACTGGCCCTGCGCAACATTCAACCCGCTTTTCACAAGGGTTGGCGAATCACCGACAAGGGCGCACTGGAGTGTGCCAAAGAAGCTGCTGGCGAATTGCGGCTCGACATCGAGGCTGCATTTTCGCAAGGCTTGCCCAACACGCCCATGGCGCATTCATCCATGCGCGTTATTTCGGGCAACTTCATCACAGCGCGCCCCATGGGTATTCTGGATGGTGTGGATCTGCAGCATACCGGCCTGGTTCGGAAAATAGACGTCACTGCGATCCAAATGAGCCTGAACAGCAGCGCAATCGTGCTGCTGTCGACCATTGGATTTTCTCCCACGGGAGAGGCATTCAACTTGAGCATGGAAGACGTGGCCACCAGTACGGCGCGTGCAATCAAGGCTGACAAGTTGATCTTCGTAAGCCAAATTGAAGGCATATTCGACAAAAACGGCAAACTGCTCGAAGAACTTGAACTGGACCGTGCTCGTGAAATCATGCTTCAGGATGACCTGCCCGAACTGACCAAAGACTATCTCGAGTGCTGCATTCTTGCCGTGCAAGGCGGTGTGGGACGCGCGCACATAGTGCCACTGAACCTGGATGGTGGCGTGATGCTTGAACTGTTCTCGCACGACGGCGTGGGCACCATGGTTTCGGAGGAAAATCTCGAAAGCTTGCGCCAAGCGACACTGGATGACTCCGGCGGTATCAAGACCCTGATCGAACCCCTGGAAATGGCGGGTGTTTTGGTGCGCCGCGGGCGCGACCGAATTGAACGCGACATCGATCATTTCATCGTACTGGAACACGACGGCATTTTATGGGGCTGTGCCGCCATGTACCCTTACCATGCAGAAGGTGTCGCCGAATTGGCCTGCCTTGTCGTCCATCCCTCTTGGCAGGGCACAGGCGATGGTGAGCGCTTGTTGAAGAAAATTGAACACGACGCCCGCAAACAGGGTTTAAAACAATTGTTTGTTTTGACCACACAAACCTCGCACTTCTTCCTGAAGCGTGGTTTTGTGGTGGGCGACGTGGACAAGTTACCCATTGAACGCAAGCGCCTCTACGACTGGAACCGCAAATCGCAAGTGATGATTAAAACGCTGTGATCGAGCATACAAGGCGGGCATCATGAGCACCTTCAAACAAAAACCTCACACACTAGGCTTGAGCACTGAGATTATTCACTCCAAGCCGGTCAGTAGTGAGGGCTTTTCCGCACTGCCTGTACCTGTATACCGAGGATCAAGCACGTTTTTTGATGACACCGCAGCCCAACGCGCCTCCGTCAATCCTATCGGGCTTGACTACAGCTATGGCTTGCATGGCAACCCTACGCAGTACTCGCTGGCAAAAAAACTGGCTGAAATAGAAGGCGCTACGCATGCGCTGGTGTGCCCCTCCGGGCTGACCGGTATTGCGCTGGTGGCCCAAGCCTGCCTGAAAAGTGGCGATCATTGGCTAATTCCAGAAAACGTGTACGGCCCCGTGCAAGCTTTGGCGAGAAGCCTGCACATGGACTACGGTGTTGAGTTTTCAGAATATGACCCTTGCAACGCCAATAGTGTCGCGGAGGGCTTGCGCACCAATACCACCCTGGTGTGGACTGAGGCACCAGGCTCACTCACATTCGAGGTTCCCGATTTACAAACCATTGTGGCACTTGCGAAAGCCCATGGTGCACGCACTGGCATCGACAATACCTGGGCTGCAGGCATCGCATACAAGCCTTTCCAGCATGGATTTGACTTTAGTGTGCAGGCGCTGACCAAGTACCAATGTGGCCATGCCGATGTATTGATGGGTGCGGTGCTCAGCAACAACACCAAGGCCTTTGCAGATTTGGAACGAAAAAACCGGATATTGGGCCTGGGTGTGTCACCCGCCGATTGCGACCTGGTGTTACGCGGCCTGCTCACGCTGCCCTTGCGCTATCAGCAACAGGCACAAAACGGCTTGCTGGTGGCCTCCGCACTAAGGCAACACCCCGCAGTGGCGCGGGTGCTTCACCCGGAATTCCCGGATTGCCCGGGACATGCGTTTTACAAACGCGACTTCAACGGCTTTGCCAGTATTTTTTCGATCGTATTGAAGGCGCAGTACTCGGATGAACAGGCCTGCGCAATCATCGATAACCTGAAGCTGTTCAAGATTGCGTATTCATGGGGTGGGCCCGAAAGTTTGGGATTGGTGGTGAACATTCCTGACAGCCGAAGAAGCCGCCTTGCAGACGAGCACGGCCGCTGCGGGCCAATACTTCGTCTGGCCATTGGGCTGGAGGAGCCGGCGGATTTAATTGCTGATTTGATGCAGGCACTTGATACAGCGAACCGGGCTTAACCAAACTTCAGTAAAGGACGCGCTGCCGGCAACGCGTCCCCTAAACCCTTTATACCTTCACACAATCTACGAAATAACTCACGTTGCCCTGCTCATCTTCAATTTCGACCAAACCGTGAATATCGGTCTCGAAGCCAGGAAACTGCTTGTTGAAATCGCGTGCAAAGCGCAAATAATCCACAATCGTCGCATTGAAAATTTCACCGGGGATCAACAATGGAATTCCCGGCGGATAAGGCGTCAACAATGCCGAGGTAATGCGACCTTCCAGTTCATCAATTGCCACACGCTCAATTTCTCGATGGGCCACTTTGGCGTAGGCATCGGCAGGCACCATCGCGGGCTGCATGTCGCTCAAGTACATTTCTGTAGTCAAACGTGCCACATCCTTCTTGCGATACATGTCGTGAATCGTGTTGCATAAATCGCGCAAGCCCACGCGTTCATAGCGTGGATGGGCTTGGCAAAACTCAGGAATGACACGCCACAAGGGTTGGTTTTTGTCGTAGTCGTCCTTGAATTGCTGAAGCGCAGTCACCAAAGTATTCCAGCGGCCTTTGGTAATGCCGATGGTAAACATGATGAAGAACGAATACAAGCCGGTTTTTTCCACGATAACACCGTGCTCTGCCAGGTATTTCGTCACGATTGATGCCGGGATGCCTGCGTCAGAAAACTGACCGTTCACATCCAACCCTGGGTTGACAATGGTCGCCTTGATTGGGTCAAGCATGTTAAAACCATTGGCCATTTTTCCAAAGCCGTGCCAAGTGTCGGTGGTGTGAATCAACCAGTCATCGCGCGGGCTCATGCCCTCTTCGCTCAACACATCAGGGCCCCAAACCTTGAACCACCAGTCGTCGCCAAACTCCTCAGAAACCTTGCGCATGGCGCGACGGAAATCAAGCGCCTCCATGATGCTTTCCTCAACCAAAGCGGTACCGCCGGGAGGCTCCATCATCGCAGCAGCCACGTCACAGCTTGCAATAATGGCGTATTGCGGGCTGGTGGATGTGTGCATCAAATAGGCTTCGTTGAAAATATGGCGATCAAGTTTGCGGTTTTCGCTTTCCTGCACCAGAATTTGTGAAGCCTGAGACAAGCCTGCCAGCATTTTGTGGGTAGATTGTGTGGCGAACACCAGAGAATCTTTGGTGCGCGGGCGGTCCCGACCAATCGCATGCATGTCTTTGTACATGGGGTGGAAGCTGGCGTGCGGCAACCAGGCTTCATCAAAGTGCAAAGTATCAATTTCAGAGCCCAACACCTCTTTGATCATTTCTACGTTGTACAAAACACCATCGTAAGTGCTTTGCGTAATCGTCAAAATACGGGGCTTCTTGTTCTTGGCCTTGCTGGCAAAAGGGTGGTTTGCAATTTTCTTGGCAATGCTCTCGGGCTTGAATTCATCCAGCGGAATCGGACCAATAATACCCAAGTGATTGCGCGTGGGGGTCAGGAATACGGGAATAGCACCGGTCATGGTGATCGAATGTAAAATCGACTTGTGACAGTTGCGGTCCACCACCACAATATCTCCAGGCGCAACGTTGGCATGCCACACCATTTTGTTGGACGTCGAGGTTCCGTTGGTCACAAAAAAACAATGGTCGGCATTGAAGATCCGCGCTGCATTGCGCTCGGAAGCGGCAACTGGCCCCGTGTGGTCCAGCAATTGACCCAGCTCGTCTACAGCATTGCACACGTCGGCACGAAGCATGTTTTCACCAAAGAACTGATGGAACATTTGACCCACCGGGCTCTTTAGAAACGCCACACCACCCGAGTGACCAGGACAGTGCCAGGAATAAGATCCATCTTGCGCGTAATGCACCAAAGCGCGGAAAAACGGAGGAGCCAAGGAGTCCAGATAGCTTTTGGCCTCACGAATGATGTGGCGCGCTACGAATTCTGGTGTGTCTTCGAACATGTGAATAAACCCATGCAATTCTTTCAAGATCGCATTGGGAATATGTCGAGACGTGCGGGTTTCACCATACAGATAAATTGGAATATCTGCATTTTTGAATCGAATTTCCTGCACAAAATTGTTCAAATTCTGCAGTGCATCCTCAATTTCCTTCTTGCTGCCCAAGCCGAATTCTTCGTCATCGATTGACAGGATAAAGGCACTTGCGCGGCTTTGCTGTTGCGCGAATTGGGAAAGATCGTGATAACTCGTCACACCCAATACCTCGACGCCCTCTTTCTCGATGGCGTCTGCCAGGGCGCGAATGCCGAGACCAGATGCGTTCTCGGAGCGGAAATCTTCGTCAATAATGACTATGGGAAAACGAAATTTCATTGATCTTCCTGTGATCGGGGTTCAACACAAAACAAGGCTGCATTATCCACTACGCAGCTCCCTGTTCCAAGCCCTATTGTCATGCATTTATCCCTCCATGTAGTGACTTCACAGAAATGTCATCTGACCCGGGTTCAATAGGCCACTTTCCTTCTTGCTATTCTCCTCAGCTGCCCCTCATGCAGATCAATTCCACATCAGCCTCGCCCGGTCAATCTACCCCATCCACAACGCCTTGTCGCCCAGCCTGCGGCTTGACAAAAAGAATGGACAACTACGTGAACAACTATGACACTGGTTTTGAACGTGTCGCCAAATTGCGCGCGAAGATATTGGCTAAAGCAGGTCATACGCATGAATTTGACAGGGCTTTGGTACTACCCGAGCAATACAGAAGTCGTGGTCTTCGTGCTTTGATTCATCTGGCCAAATACACAGAGGAAATAGCGGAGGGAATCGCCGACATTTCGGGATTGGCTGAACGCCTGACAAGAAATCTTATTTCCTCCGGCGAAAAGCCAGACTTGGCTTTGGTGATCGCCTCGGGGGTCGGCAGGGTAATCTCGGGGCAGCTCAATTTGGCAGGCATGGCGGTTCATAAAGTGGCTGGTGCAGCGCTGTACGGGGTCTCCTCAATTTTGAGCCTTGCTGCCCTGGGAATGATTAAAACGGGCTTGGGCACGAGACGAATCCAAGCGGAAGTGAGTCACGCGGGAACGAAATCGCATTTTGATTCCAGCGCTTACCTGAGTGTGGCCAGAACAATGCTTGCCAGCAAAGAACGCCTGCTCAGCGCCATACTCAATAAAATCGGGAAACGTGAGGGCCGACGCCACTGTGTAATTCAACGCTGGGTCAAATATATGTCCAGACGCCAAAGCTCAGTGCCACAACATTTGGTGTCGAAACGGCGGACCAACTGCAATTACATTTGGCAAAACCTTCACCAGTATGGTCCGCTTACGAGGTCACTAATGCATGTGGCCTACGGTACGTTTCAGGGCATCAATAAATTGCTTGTCTCTTATGACAAGCATATCGGCGTTGCCATCGGCAACAAGCTGTTAGGAAAAAAGATTGGCAGTGTATTGGGCTGTCGGCTGGGAATGACAGCGTCGGTCGGTACGGCCGCCGCTATTTCAGTGCCAATGTCACCACTGTTGGTGGGGGTTTCCACCGTAGGCGCGATGGCCTGTGCCGTTGCACTGCTTATGCTGACGTTGGCCAAGTTGAATGTTCAGTTAACCCATGACTGGAAAGGAAATATTCAGCAGCCCGTGCGAAATCAGGTTTTTGGCAAAGTCACGCCCACTTGGCCCTGATACTTGCCGCCACGATCGCGGTACGACGTTTCGCACACCTCGTCGCTTTCAAAGAAAAGCACTTGCGCACAACCCTCGCCCGCATAAATTTTGGCGGGCAGTGGCGTGGTGTTCGAAAACTCCAGTGTTACATACCCCTCCCACTCTGGCTCAAAGGGGGTAACGTTGACAATAATGCCACAGCGGGCGTAGGTGCTTTTCCCCAAGCAAATGGTGAGTACATTGCGCGGGATCCGGAAATATTCCACGGTGCGCGCCAGGGCAAAAGAATTCGGGGGGATGATGCACACATCACCTTTGAAATCCACAAAACTTTTCTCGTCGAAATTTTTGGGATCCACAATGGTGCTGTTGATGTTGGTAAAAATCTTGAACTCGTCTGCGCAGCGAATATCGTAACCATAGCTGGAGGTGCCATACGACACGATTCTTTTGTCGCCTGCATAACGAACCTGGCCGGGCTCAAAGGGCTCTATCATCCCAGTGCTTTCAGCCATCCTGCGAATCCATTTGTCCGATTTAATGCTCATGCTTACGTTGCTTTAGTGAAGTTCAATAGGCGAAATGTTACATGAGACAAGTGATCACTGATTCATCCCATCGAGAATCTCGGTTAATTCCTGCATGACCGAGTTGGCGAGTGCATCAAAAAATACCTGAATCAGATTGGCCAATTGCGCGCCCGTGACTCCTTCAAGAGGCAATTGCATCAAAAACTCGAGGTTTTCCGTCTCCATATTGATGCCCACCTGATACTGGAAATCAAGCACATGAATCATCGCGTGTGCCTCAGCCAAAAAATGGAGGCATATTTCAGCCGAACTGGGTTCATTCATGTTGTACAAGGGAAATGCCATGACCACCCACCGTGCGTTTTGCGACTCACCCGCGCGAAACGACAGTTCGAACTGCTCTTTCTTGGCCATGATCACACCCTGCCCATCGAACCATCGCATGCCGGCCAGACCGATCGACTCGTGGAGGAGGTTCGCTTCGACATGGGAGAAGCCCGATTCGAGGCGCGGTGCAGCAGACGTTGGGGAGACGGGCTCAGAGGAAGCCCTCGACGAAGAGCGAGGTGAGGGATTTTTATTCATGAATTAAAGCGACTCAATCAAGTTGACCTAGATTGAGTAGAGAAGATGACAGGAAGGTTCCGTGTTAACTTACTTCAGACCAGCAAATGATGGCGGGACACTTCCTGCGAAATGGCGGTGAGCATGCCGCCGGATTCCGCGAGGTGTCCAGTGTCAGGAAGCTCGATCAAAGTCGACCGCAGAATAATTTCAGAAAGCAGCCTTGAACCACCTGGAGGACAAACACGGTCGTTTAGCCCTTGAATGATCGACAAAGGCCATTCGGCTTGAGCGATGCTCGAGAAAAGGGAATTCAGATCATGTGGAGAAAGAAAGCAGTCGTGCCTCAAGAAGTGAGCTTGCAGTCGGTACTTTCGCACCAATGCGAGCTCTTGGACATCACTTAGAAAAGGTCGCTTGCGATCAAAACTCCCGACCTTGCCAGTCAGTAAGGCATTCTCAAGTTTGTTCCAAGCCACCGATAACTCCAAAAGATGCTCGGGAGTGGCAACGTCAAAGCATTCGCAAACAAAATCCGTTCGGGCACCGGGACCGAAATATTCCGCAAAATAATCGGGGGCTATACGTTCCAGCGACTCAAAAAAAGCGTCTACACGAGGGCGCATGGGCAAAAACGGGGCGCGCAGCACTACGCTGGCAACTTGCTCTGGCCGGTACGCAGCTATCGCCAAAGCCAGAGTGCCACCCCAAGACCCCCCCAGAATGTGAAATTTTGGAATATTCAGTCGATCGGCAACCTCGAGCGCATCATCGACGAAACGCTGCAAGTCGATCACACTCAGATCCAGATCTTCGCTCAGACCGCTGTTGCGCTGATCAAACCCGAACCAAGGCAGACCTGCATATCGAATGGGCGCCACGTGAGAGGCCCCCAGACTTCCACCGGGACCGCCGTGGAGAACAAGCCAAGGAAGCTGACGTGCATTGCTGGCGAGGGGTTGGGCCAAGCCCTGCTCCGCCCATACAGCCAGGTTTCCGCCTAAATCCAATTCCAATGGCGGAACTGACCACACGCCTGCCAACCCCGCCTTCGGCGGCGGGCTGGCCACTTTGTGAAAGGTCAGTTCATCTTTAGGCACAAGAACCCCCGAGCCGCCTTGAGAAAACAAATTTAAGTGTTCTGCACCACAATGGAGGGAAACTTCAAGGACATGTCTTTCGACTGTTCAGCAATGCGGATTGCCACTTTGCGCGCAATTTCCTTGTAGGTTTTCGCCAAATCGCCGTCAGGATCAGCCACTACCGTGGGTTTGCCAGAATCCGCCTGCATGCGAATCCGCATGTCGAGCGGCAAGCCACCCAGGTAATGAATGTTGTAATCCTTGGCCATTTTCTGGCCGCCACCGTCACCAAAGATGTGTTCTTTGTGACCACAGTTTGTGCACACATGAATAGCCATGTTTTCAACCAAGCCAAGAATGGGTACACCCACTTTCTCGAACATTTTCAGGCCTTTGCGTGCATCGAGCAAAGCGATGTCTTGCGGGGTGGTCACGATGACTGCGCCAGTTACCGGCACTTTCTGTGACAGTGTCAGCTGAATATCGCCGGTGCCAGGTGGCATGTCCACAATCAAGTAGTCCAGGTCTTTCCAGTTAGTTTGCTTCAACAACTGTTCAAGTGCGCTGGTTACCATGGGACCGCGCCACACCATGGGCGTGTCTTCGTCGATCAGAAAGCCGATCGACATGGCTTGCACGCCATGCCCTTCCATCGGATCGATAATTTGACCGTCGTCCGATTGTGGTCGCCCGGTAATGCCCAGCATGGTGGGCTGCGAAGGTCCGTAAATATCCGCGTCCAGCATTCCCACGCGTGCACCCTCCGCGACAAGTGCCAGGGCCAGGTTCACAGCGGTGGTACTTTTGCCCACACCACCTTTGCCAGAGGCAACTGCAATGATGTTCTTGACGTTGGGCATCGGCTTTAAGCCACGCTGCACGGCGTGGGTTTGAATTTTGATGGTGGCGTTAACACTGACGTTTTCAACGCCTTGAACCTGTGAACGCACTGCCGCGATGGCCGCTTTGCGCAAACCATCCAGCTGGCTTTTACCCGGATAGCTCAACTCCAAATCAAAACTGACATCGCCGCCGTCTACTTGAATATTCTTGATCAGTTTGGCGCTGATGAAGTCTTTGTTCAAATTGGGGTCAATGACACTACGCAATGCCTCGCGTACGGTGTCGGTACTCACTGACATACACACTCTCCTCAAATCTTGTCTGGTATGGTCTTTGTTTATATAGGCGTGAGTCTAGCCTGTTTTTCACACAGCAGGCTTACACCCAACAGAAAGCCTTGCGTTCTAATGATTGTCGTTTACCCTAAATCTATTAATTACCCTCAAGTCATCGCCATTTTCTATGACTTGAGCGTCGTACCAACTTTTTTTCACACAACTTGATAGCATTGCTGCACAAAAATTCAAATGTTGTTGGAGATCTTGAAATGAAAACTTATGTTTGTATCGTTTGCGGCCTGATTTATGACGAGGCTGCCGGAATGCCTTCAGAGGGCATTCCCGCCGGGACACTTTGGGCCGATGTACCAGCAGACTGGCTTTGTCCAGACTGTGGCGTGGCTAAGAGCGATTTCGAAATGGTTGAGGTGTAAGCACTACCACTTGGCGTAATGGTCCTCGCACCACCCCGTCAAACCATCTAGTGAGTAGGTGGCACCCGTCTCTTTCAGGGTAACGGTGCCACTGAACTCACCAAAACACTGATTGAACCGACTGGCCAACACCAACAGGTTTCGGTGGTCGTCGATACTGCCTTGGGGTGTGAATTGCAAATCGACAGAGCCGCACTGCGAGTACACTCGCCAGGGTGCATGAACATTGTCACGCTCATACTCAAAAAGAACCAGCGGCAGGTTATTCAATTGACCATTGACCCAAAGTACGTTCTCATGCGCACTGGTTTCATTCACCCCACGTGCCACGTTCAATGAAAGCAAGGGCTGACCAGGCGCAGTACGGCCACTGGCACATGCCCAATTCCAGAAGGTTTCGCGTCGCAAAAAACCGGCGGTCCAATCATGGTAACAACCGTCCTTCTCTGGATTGATCAAATAATCAATGCCGTTCAAATGCACATGGCCGGTAACAGCCCCGCCACTGCTCTTCTGTGCATAGGCGAAACCTGTGTTGGCAACAGGCGTATTGAGAGCGAGGGTTTCGGATTCACGACAATCAATGGAGACTTGGCCGTGAAATGAATCACCCAAACGGAAGTTCAACGAACGTGATGTTTCCGTACGCACAGCCAACACCTGGTGATGTTTCTTGAATGGGTGAGTCCAGGTACTTTGACCAATTGGCTTGTAGTCGCTTTGAAAGCCCACATCCAAAGGCAAATCAAATTGAATTCGATACAAACCCTGTGCGGTATGAAGGTAAGCAAATGTTGAATTCAGCAGGCCAAGGCGAACCATGCCGCAGCCAAACGTAAACCCTTGGCCCAGTACACCATAAAAATCAAAGTGCTTGAACAGAAAACGCCGTTGCCAAGCCATGCGTTTTGCACCCATGGCATTGCGCGCATCATACTGCTGCCAATTGATTTGGCTGGGCAAGGCGGACATTCGCCCCCAAGTGGGTACACCTTTGGCGTTAATCAAATCCATAAACAAAATCGGGCAAGTTAGACTTGCCCGATTTTGTCACGTTTTGCCTCCCGCTAGAAAGGCGAATTCACTGCAAAGTGTTTGATTAAACCGGCAAACCACCGCCGATTGCATCGGTAATAATCGCCGGGTCCAGCATGCTGGTGATCGGTGCCAAAGGTGAATCGGCTGCCATACCCAACAAAGGATCAAGCGCTGCGTCCAGCGGTGTACCTGTTGTTCCGCCAGTTGAATCACCACCGCCACCACCTGCTGCATCAGCCAATGGGCCGAGTACTGCATCCAAAGGTGTGCCTGTGGGGCCGTCAGTTTCACCACCACCGCCAGCAGCATCAGCCAGTGGGCCGAGTACTGCATCCAAAGGTGTGCCCGTGGGGCCGTCAGTTTCACCACCACCGCCAGCAGCATCAGCCAGTGGGCCGAGTACTGCATCCAAAGGTGTGCCTGTGGGGCCGTCAGTTTCACCGCCGCCACCGCCAGCCGCATCGCCCAGCATACCCAGTGCATCGGCCAAAGGATCAGTCACTGCCGCCAGAGGGGTACCTGCCAAACCGTCAAACACAGGATCCAGCACTGCATCCAAAGGCGTGCCCGTTGTGCCTCCGGTATCACCACCGTCGTCACCACCGCCATTGCCATCGTCATCATTGTCATCCACCGTGCCACCACCCGTGGAATTGGTCGGCCCCGATCCCTCATCGTCACTGGAAGAAGCAAGCAAACCCAGGCCCACAGCACCCGCGCCTACTGCTGCAGCCGTGCCACCGAGTGAACCACCTGCCAACAAACCACCACCAAACAGACCGAACATGCCGCCTTCGGCACCGGCTTGATCCACACCCTGCAATTCAACCATCTCAGCAAAATCGGGATCAAGATTTGCGATTGTCACGCCATCGTCTGACAAGGCTTCAAAAACAAGGGCTGTTTGGCCGTTTTTCAATGTGGTGTCGGCAATAACACTCCCAGTCGGAGCGACCAGCAAATTGCCGATCGGCTCACCATAACTATTAGACAATATGATGGATGCGCGTCCAGAATCGCTGGCAGTGATCACATCACCAGCCATGATGGAATCGCCAGCGGCCAATGATCGGGTTTCGCCGTCACGCATGATGCTGACCGGGCCTTCCAACTCATTGACTGAACCAATTACCTGTGTGGACATGTCGCCTCCAAAATCTAATAGTGTTTGTGTTGTCGAATTTGTAAGTAATACTCTGACAACCCGAATGCGGATTCAAAACTGGTTGCAATTAAACCAGAATCAATAAAATCGCGGCCAAAACGGCACCCCACACGGCACCGATCAAGGGCATCATCCATTCATATCGGGAAAATACCGGGCGCAGCGCTTTTTCAAACTCCATAGCTGGCAGGCCAGACAGCCTTTCGACAATGACTTCCTCGATTCGCAAGGCATCATTCAGGTAAACACGCGCCGCCATGAGGTGTGCCTCTAGTTTGCTGGCAAAAATTTTTGCAGCATCGCGTTTGATGGCCACCCATTGCTCGGCACCGAGGATGGTGACCAGCAATGGCTTGACCCCACTGGACTCCAGATCCATCACCCTTTGCACATGGTAATCAATCAACGATGACAAATTCTTTGCGTTGGGCCCGCGACAAAGCGCCAAAACGATATTCTCGGTAGTCAGCACTTCACGTGCGGCGGTTTGCGCGAACAATTCAGAAATGTGTTTTTGATCGCGGAAGAAAAAACCCGTGAACTTGCCCAAACGAATGGTGCCATGATCCGGATGGAAGAACAGGCTCTCCAGCGCCAGTTCGTTGGCCAGTGCGCCAAGCACCACACCCACCACAATCAGCCAATACCATTGAATGCCAAACAGTGAAATTCCTGCCAGCAATACACCCACGACCAGCCCCGCTACTAGCGAGAAACGGATGAGGTACGCCATTGGGTCTTTGCCTGCACTCTTGAAGAGGTCAACAACCAAAAATGGTTTGCTGGTCACTACATCCAGCACGAGCGTTTTCAGGCTCAAGTAGTAGGCAGGCTTTTTTTGTAAATCAAGAATAATCTGTTTGGCCACTTCAGGCACGATGCCGCGAATTCTGAAAATAATCGAGTTCTGCAAGAAACTTGGCAAACTCTCCCACAAGGTGGGCTTGTGCTTCAGCATCACCTCGCGGCATGCGAGGTCCGCAGTCTCTTGCATGGGTGGAGTCAGCCGATCCGACAAACCCTGTGCCGGAATGCGCTTGATCATCTCATCCAGTGGAAGTAGCTTGTGAGTCATCAGGCGCACGGCTATTTCAGCCATAACCGATTTTTGGTGTGGTACCAAACCCTGCCAGCCTAGCCCCTCAAGACCCAGTTGGTGTAAGCCCAGTTTTCTGAACAAAGGAATACGCCATCCCTTGAATTCTTTTGGATTGAACATCAACCAGAGTGCCGCAGCCTGGAAAAACCAGGCAAGAAACAGTCCTGTCGCTGCCATGACCAAAAAAACAGCCCAAGCTGGCAGCCCCAAATGTAGGAAGGAGAAATCCAAAACGATCATCCTGAAGTAATTATTAAAATAATTGATCTAATTTCCACCCCCTAGCGGGCAGCCATAGATCGTTATACTGGCGAACGAGACAAGACAGATTAGAAAAAGCCGTCCAAAAATAGATCGACGACTATATATCTTTATACTTTACCAACAAAAAATAAGATTCTAAGGGGACGCCTTTCATGGATTGGGCAACTATTTACGCTGATGTTCAGCAGAACTACCTCTTTTACCTCTCAATCCCT
>NZ_LUJK01000045.1 GCF_001601825.1 Limnobacter sp. CACIAM 66H1
GAGCTGGACGCACCCAATGTACAGCCCACTGGCCCAACCATCAGCGACAGCGATGGTACCGCCATGCTGAACCTGAACCTGAACTACAACCCAACCGAAGCGGGCAACGACGAATACGAATTGATTGTTCGATAAGTTGTCCTGCGGTTGAGCAATCAATCGCTTGCCTCAAGGCCCAAAGCCTTGGGGCTTTTTTTATTCCAAATTACAAAGCAAAAGGACAAAACAACATGCCATTCAAACTGAAGCTTTCCCCAACCTACAGCACCCCCGTGAACATTGAAATTCCCGTGGATGGTGGTCGATTTGAGAAGTCCACCTTTGATGCGGAGTTCAAGCGTTTGACCACCGATGAATTGAATGCCTTGCTGGCTCGCCAGCAGGAAGCCAACCGCACTGACCAGGACATGATCGCTGACGTATTGGTGGGCTGGAAAGGTCTACGTGACGAAGACGATCAGGAAGTGCCGTTTTCTGAAACCAACCGCGAAGCCTTGTTCAAGGTGGTGCAGGCAGTACCGGCTTTAACCAAGGCCTTTTTTACAAGCATTGCAAACGTTCGCCAAAAAAACTAATAGCCGCTGCACGGCATTGGGCGCGGGCTGGTGACGATAACCCGTATTCAGTCGATGAGGACGTGGTTCGCCAGCTGCAACAGATGGGCGCGCCTGAGGATGTTGTGCAAGCGGCCAAAGCCCAGACAGTTGAATCCGAGTGCCATGTGTTCCCCGACTGTTGGCAAGCGGTGGAATTGTTTCTGACCTTCCAAAGCCAATGGCGCATTGCTGTTGGCGCCGGTGGGGCGATTTATCAGGGGCTGGATTTCTCGGCCATTGAGCCCGGCCTTCGGCTTTTAAACATCAAAAAGAAAGATCGAGCCCAGTTGTTCAAAGACCTTGTGTTGATGAGCGATGAGGCGGCAAGCGTTATCAATCAACGAATGAGTAAAGCGAAATGAGCGCACTTGGCACCCTTGTTGTAAGCATCGCCATGGATACCCTTGAGTTTTCCAAGGGGATCGACAAAGGCAGCTACGAAGCCCAGAAATTCGCCAAAGAACTTGACCAGAAGTTGAATCGGTCAATTCGCACGGTGACAGAGGGATTTAAGGGGTTTGCTTTGGGTGCGCTTGGTGCGGTCGGTGCCACGCTTTCTGTATCTGCTGCCATCAGTAAGTTAAACAATACATTCCTGACTCTGGATAAGGCTGCTAAAGATGCGCAGCGGTTCGGTATTCCCATTGAGCAGATGACTGCTTTGCAGTTTGCTGCCAATTTATCGGATGTTTCGGTGGATAAGCTGGGCGATTCATTGAAGGATTTGCTCAAGAATGCCAGCGAGGCTGCAAATGGCGTAAAAGGTCAATCAAACCTGTTTCGTGCTTTAGGGGTGGAAGTTACAGATGCCAGCGGTAAGGTTCGCTCTGCCAGCGATCTAATTGGTGATCTTGCTGAGGTTTTTTCTGGTCTTGATGATGGAGCAACCAAAACCAACCTGGCAATGAAGGTTTTTGGCGAGTCGGGTAAAGATTTAATCCCATTGCTGAATGCTGGCCGGGACGGAATTCGCAGCATGACTGATGAGGCCGAACGGGCCGGTGTGGTCATGGGCTCGGAAACAGCTAAAGCGGCTGAAATGTTTAACGACAATGTGAGCCGCTTGGCAGGCTCTGTTGATTCTCTGTTTATTGGTCTTGCGGAAGGCTTGTTGCCTTCATTGGTTGATGTAACAACCGAGATGGTTGCAGGCACCCGTGCTGCTGGCGAATTTGGAGCAGGTATTGAAGCCGCATTGTCCAAATTTACAAACGATACCCTCAGAAGTGCCAGCCCAGCGGACCGCATTAAAGAGCTTGAGCAGACGATCAAAGCCATTGAGGCCTATACCAATTCCGGCGAAAGTCTTGGGCCTTTCGGAATGGATAAATTTCTCGGCTTTGATAAAGAAGGTTTGGCTTCCAAAAAGGCTGAGTTGGCTCTGTACAAAAAAGAGCTGGATGACATCATCACTTCGATTGTTGCCCCTCCAACGCAAGGTGCCAGCTTTGATCTAATGCAGCAGAATCGCGATAAAGAGCGAAAGGCTGCCGAGCAAAGAATCAGAGATTTACTTGCGCAGGCTGACGCATCAAAGCTTGCGGCCGAGGCCACAAAAGCTCAGCAAAAAGCCGAACGTGAATATGCGGCACAAATGAAAGAGCTTGGCCAACAAAACCAAGCCTATGA
Organism: Limnobacter sp. CACIAM 66H1; assembly: GCF_001601825.1. Lineage (GTDB taxonomy): Bacteria > Pseudomonadota > Gammaproteobacteria > Burkholderiales > Burkholderiaceae_B > Limnobacter. The sequence goes on from NZ_LUJK01000045.1 coordinate 2,226, forward strand.
CGAACTTGTTGAGTACCTGAACCAGCACGATGAATACCTGAAAGCCCGTGAGGCCGAAACCAAGGCCATGCGCGACCAGCTTGAGGAAATTGGTCTGACTGACCGCGCCCTGGCCGAGCTGCGTTCGCGACGCATGCGCGAAACTGCTGCCTTGAAGGAATCCACTGCGGCCAAGGAACAAGACACCTTTGCCGCTGAAAAGCTGCGCAAAGAGGCTGAAGAACTGCGCAAGCAGGCTGACTTGAGCACCGAGATATTCAACAGGCAGCAGGTGGCCAACTCGGCCAAGGTGCTGGCCGATGAATACAAAAAGGTGAATGAGGAAATTTCACGTTCGCTAACCGATGCCCTGGTGCGTGGCTTCGAGAGCGGTAAAACTTTGGCCCAGTCGTTTGGCGATTACCTCAAAAACTATTTCAAAACATTGGTGGTTCGGGTGGCCGTGCAGCCTGTAGCTGCTGGCTTGGGTGCCGCTGTGGGTTCTATTCTGCTGCCCGGTGGTGTGCAAGCTGCGCAGGGTGGCGGGGCGGCTGGTGCTGACCCATTGGCCTCGGCTTTCTTTGCAGACCCTGTGGGCACAATTAAATCAGCGTACTCCGCACTTACCAGCGGTGGCAGCTTGTTGACCGCCAATTCTGCTGCTGAATTTTCCAGCATCATCAGCGATTTTGGTTTTGAGCTGGCCACTCAGGGCGGCTTTTTGCAAGACTTCGGCGCTTCGCTGTTTAACAACGCAGAAGGGCTGGGTAAGCTTTCTCAAGCCGCTGGCGTCGCCTTCACGGCGCTGAGCGCATTCAACAGCCTGAAAGATGGCAAGTACTTGAGTGCTGTGGGTACTGGCTTTGGCTACGCACTGGGCGGGCCGCTGGGTGCCACCTTAGGTAACTTTGTGGGTGGTGCGCTCGACAAGCTGTTTGGCTTTGGCAAAAGCGGTGGCCGCAACGCCTTTGGTACCTTCAACACCTTGAATGGCGAGAATACAGGTACCGAGGCCCGCTTCAAGAATGAAGCCGATTTTGACGGCCAGATTGCCGAGTTTGGCCAAGCCTTCGAAAAGCGCTACCTGCAGCTGACCCAGGCGTTGGGTGGTGTGGCTGGCGACATTGGCACCTACATTCGAATCAAGACCGACATTGGTGGTGACAGCCCTAGTGATGCGTACTTCAGCACTGTTCTGAACGGCCAAAACGTACTTTCCACCGGTGGTGGGGGTGTTGGCCGAAGCGACGAAGCATTGAAGGCCGCACTTGAAGGGCAAGCCGTACGTAACCTGGTTGCCGTACTTCAGAAAACCGACTTTGCCGACAACCTGGATGCGCTTTTCGACACGGCTAATGCAGCCAGCGACACGCTGGAGCGTTTGAGCAGCGTGCTGGAAAAGGCCAACCTGGTGCGCTACCTGAACCTGAATTTGAATGTGTTCGCGGACAACATCCGAAACCTGACGCTGGTGAGCGCGGAAAGCCTCGATGCCTTAATTGGTGCCGCAGGCGGTACCGAGCAGCTTTCGGCTGCGCTGAGCGCGTACATGAACGTGTTTGCCACTGATTCTGAACGCTTGGCCAACGCGCAAGAGCAGCTGCGCAGTCAGTTTGAGTCGCTGAATATTCAGGTGCCAGAATCGACCGCTGAATTGCGCAAGCTGATCGATGCGCAAGACCTGACTACCAGTTCTGGTCGTGAAACCTACCTGGCGTTAATCGCCTTGGCAGAAACTTTCAAACAGGTGAAGGCGACTGAGGAGCAAGTGCAGGCTGCAATTGCGCAAACCACACAGCGCACTCGGGACTACATCAACCTGCTCAATGGCGATACCAAAACCGCCTTGCAGCAGATTGCTGAACAAATAGCAGAGACCACCGAGCAACTGTACAGCACCACCGACCCATTGCAGCGCATTGCGCTTGAAGGCCAATTGGCCGACCTGGTGTTTCAGCGTTATGAGGCTGAGCTGGGCATGTTGGGCAAAATCATGTCGGTAACTCAAGAGGTGATGGCCGGCTTTGAGGCCCAGCGCATTGCAAGTACTGCTGCACGCCAACAGATCACCGGGCAGGGCCCATTGGTGATGTCGGCCAGCCAAATTCGTGCGGGTATTCAGGAAGCCACCGAGTTGGGTACCTTGCCAAGTGCCTTGGGCTTGCAAACCGCCAATGAGCGGGTTGCGCAGTTGAATGCTGACCGCTTGGCCGAGGCTTCGCGTATTGAAGGCCTGCAAGGGCAGGGCGAGCAAGCCAAAGATTTTATGGCGCAACAGCAGGCCAAATTGAATGAGCAGTTTGACTTGGCCAGAAAGGCTGCGGGCCTGTTCAATTCCAGCACCCGCTTCGGTACCGCAGTTGGCCTTGGTAAGGGTGGTGGTGTTGCAAGCGCGACATTCAACGAAGCCACCAAGCGCATGGCCGTTGATTACCAAAGCATTCAATACCAAATCGGCCGCGAGGGCGACATTAAAGGCCTGCGCGATCAGTTGGCCGCTGAGCGCAGCGAGTTGGGCGGCATATCAATCAACACTGGTGTGTATGGTGCCAATGGTCGAATTTCCACGGCTGAAAAGGCATTTCAAAATTCAGCAGCAGTTTATACGGCCAAGCTTCTCGAAATTTCCCAGGCGCAAGCCCGGGCCGCTGCCATTGGCCAGAACCTGGCCACCGCTGAAATTCAACGTGCCCAGGCGCAGGAAGAGTTTGCCGAGCAAATTCAGATGTACGTGCTCGATGCAGGCAAGGCCACCAGCAAGTTGTCAAAGCTGCGTGAAGAAACGCTGAAGTACTTTGAGCAGCAGCAGGCCTTGGCCAACCTCATGACTGGCAGCGCCCAGAACATTCGCGGGGTTGTGCAACAGGTGCGCTACAACAGCCTTTCCTCAATGGATCAGCTGAACACGTTGCAGGCTCAATTTGCCACGGCGTATTCGGCTGGGCTGGTTTCCTCGGGCGAGGCGCTTGCCGGTTATGGCGACACGCTGGCCTCGCTGATCGACCCAACTTTGCAAAAGGCCGCTGAGGTGTTTGGTGAGGGCAGCTTTGAATATGACCGCCTTCGCGGCATTTTGTTGAACCAGGCTGAGGCCATTGCTGGGCGACTGGAGGGCTTGACCCCCAAAGACTACCAGCGCGACAGCCTTGCCTTGCTGGACACGATTGATTCAAGCCTTGCCCTGATCGAGGAGCACACACGCTCGGCTGAGGCCTTGATTGTGGATGCGATCAACAACAGCAAATCGGCCACGGTTGATGCGCTCCGACAGTTGCTCAACGCCATGCAGGGCAACCCGGTTCAGGCCTTCTCAGTGGGTGGTTTGGTGCGGGGCCCTGGCACCACTACCAGCGACCAAATTCGCGCCGCGCTAAGCACCAATGAATATGTCATGCAGTCCGGTGCGGTTCGCAAGTTCGGCGTTGATTTCATGGATCAGATCAATGACGGCTACCTGCCCATGGCCCGCATTCCGGGCCTGAGCAATGCGCGGTCTATGGGTGCTGGCGACCAGGATGTGTTGAGCGAGCTGCGGCGCATTGAAGGTGCGGTACAGCGCCTGGAGCGAACAGTGATGATTGGTGATGCGCAAATTGCTCGCAATACCGGTGAGGTAGCACGGGTTTTCAAGCGTGTTGAGGATGGCGATGCAATCGGTGTGAGGGTAATTGAATGAGCATTCCGTTTTCGGTAATTCGGCCAGCTGAAATCACCGATGCCAATTTGGTTTCCACTACTGTGCTTGAAGATGATGAGCCGGTGTACAGCGCGATAACCCCTTATGGGATCGGTGATCGAGTGCTGCTCGGTGCGCCTCAGCATGCGATTTATGAATCGCTTTCTGCCGGCAATGAGGGCAATTTCCCGCCTTCAAGCCCGGCGCATTGGATTTATGTGGGCCCCACCAACGCATGGAAAGCGTTTGACCTGTCGGGCGGTACCGTACTCGAAGCTCCAGGCAGCGACCTTGAGCCGCTTGAGTTTGTGGTCACCGGAAGTCGATTTAACTCGATCGGACTCATTGGATTGCAGGCCAGTTGGGTACGCATTCAAGCCTCAAGCATGGTTGAGGGTGTGTACTACGACGAAACCACCGAGTTTCTGGACAACGCATTGTTGGCCGATTGGTTCGATTACTTTTTCACTGAAATCAGTAAGTCGACCGAGGTAATTGCCCTCGATATTCCGCCGGTGATGAACTCGGAGTACACCATTCAAATTGCTGATGCATCGGGTACGGTGAAGCTGTCCACATTTGTAATTGGACTAGTCGTAAAGATGGGTTTCACCGAATTCGGCGCCCAGGTGGGCATTATCGATTACTCCCGAAAGAACGTAGACCAATTTGGCCGCGCCTCGCTTGAGCAACGGGCATTCAGCGACCGCATGAGCGTTTCAATGGAGTTGCCAAAAGGCATTGTAGATTCAGTGCGCCGCAAGTTCGCGGCTCTGCGCGCCAAGCCCTGTTTGTGGATTGGTGCCAACGGCCAATATGAATCCCTCACCGTTTTTGGCTTCTACCGCGATTTCAACATCGACATTTCTTATCCCGCGTTTTCGATCTGCTCGGCTGAAATCGAAGGGCTTTCATAACTCAAAGGAATAAACATGACAGTACCCCAAATTACTGCCTTGCCCGATCCACCATCGCGGCAAGATCCGACCAATTTCGCCGTCAAAGGTGACGCATTTCTGGGCGCTTTGCCCGACTTTGCCACTGAGGCCAATGCGCTGGCCACCCAGGTGAATGAGCGAGTAGATGCCGCCTTTGCTGCCGGGTTAGAGAGCGCTGCGACCAATGCGGCCACCACCGTAACCAAAGCCGCCGAGGCAAGGGCCAGTGAGTTGGCTGCGGCTGGTTTCGCCAATGAGGCAATGCTGTTGAGTTTGGGTGTTGAAACCCTGCGGCCAAGCATTAAGCCAAGCCTGCTGCTGGACTTTGCCCGCGCTCAAGTGGTACCGCCAAGCGTGACCTTTACCCGTGCATCCACCGCAACGCGTGTGGGCCCTTCCGGTTTGATTGAGACGGTTGGGATCAACGTACCGCGTTTGGATTATGACCCCATAACCCGCGCGTGTTTGGGGTTGTTGGTGGAGGAGCAACGGACAAACTTGTTGTTGAATTCAGTGTTTGCTGGTGCTGTTTCCGGTACGCCTGGCACCGCGCCAACATCTTGGTCATTTATCACTGCCAATGGCACAACCACATTTTTGTCTAGCCAAAGCCGATTCACTGGCGGGAATAAACTTCGATTTTCGGCAACGGCCAACCGCCATTATCTTGGTCGATCAGTTGCTGTTACGGCTGGGCAATCTTCCTGTTTTTCGTCTGAATTTGAGGTTGTTTCAGGAACTATTGGTTTAAACAGCCTTTTTTCTGGCGTTGCTCAAAGTGGAGCGGTCTTTACAAGCAAATATTATTTGGACGGCATTGAAGTTCTTGATAACACCAAGCCAACTGTTGGTAAGCATAAAATTCATGTGGTGCATACCGTTACAACAGGTGGAGAAATTCAGAACCGTGTTGGAATCGGCACAATTAACAACGCTACCGCTGATGTGATTTTCGATATTCCCCAGTTTGAGGTAGGAGCCTTCCCCACCAGCTACATTCCCACAACCACGGCCAGCGTGACGAGGGCGGCGGATGTGGCAAGTGTTAATACTTTGTCGCCGTGGTATCGGGCGGATGAGGGGACATTTTTTGTTGAGGCATCAAGCGTTGTAACTGGTGTTGTTTATGCATACCAACTGGATGACGGGACATTACAGAACAGAATATTCTCGCTTGTTGATAACGCGCATCAATTCTCTGTTCGAATTGCAGACACAGTGCAGGCCCAATTAGACGCCGGTTCTGTTTTAATTAATTCGCCAAATAAAATAGCCGGATCGTATAAAGCGAATGATTTTGCGCTGTCTTTGAACGGATCTGCGCCGGTTTTTGATATAGATGGATCGGTGCCAAACGCAAGTATCCTTCGCATTGGTTCGACAATCAATAGTGGATACTTAAACGGCCACATCCGCCAGATCAAGTATTTTCCTCAGCGTTTGACTAATGCTCAGTTGCAAGCATTAACAAGTTTGTGAGATCAGCCATGTATGACTACTTTCTCGTTTTAGAAACCGAGGCTCAGTGGCTTGAATTGGCCGCTGAGCTTGATTGCGTTGAAAACCTAAGCATCGATGTGATTGGAACCATCTATGAACCATTCGGAGAGGAGTTGGTGGCCATCGATGGATTCCACGTCAATCTGCGCACACAGCATCAGCATGCCTGCCTTGAGGCGCTGATTGGCGAGTATTGCATCGATCCACCTGTAACCCCATATCGCGTTTGGGCTTGACCCTTGGAGAAATGAAAAATGTTAGTTGGAACCGATTCAGATCAAGTGCCAACCAATGGCGACCTGGGCAGCTTGGCCTATCAAAACAAAGAGGATTACAACCTTGAAAGAGGTTTTCTCGCAGGCCAAATTCGTCGCTATGCCCCAATTACTAAAACAGCCAGTTTCACAGTAGACCGTTTTGAGAACTGGCTGATTTGTAACGGCGCTGCCAGCATCACTGTGACATTGCCAAATGCTGCCTCCAATGTGGGCCGCGAAATCATGCTGAAAAATCTTGCAGCTTTCACGGTCATCAGTGCATCCAGCAATGTGAAGCCGATTGATTCAAACACAGCCGGTACCGCAATCCTCCCCGCAACGGTGGGTGCCTGGTGCACCTTGGTGTGTGACGGTACCGACTGGATCATCATGCAGCGCGGTACCTGATCGCAACTCTCAGCAGTTCAACAACAAGGCCCTTCGGGGCCTTTTTTTATGGAGCAATCAAAATGATTGATACCTTGAAGAAGTACTGGCGTTCGCGCACGGTGAAGGCTGCTGTGTTCACCATGATTTTAGGTTTGGTTGAATATCAGACCAAGGCGTTTGTTACCAACATGGGAATTGAAAACGTTGGCTTGATTGTCACCGCATTGGGTGGCGCATTCCTGGTGCTGCGTGCCATCACTACTGAGGCGATTTCCGACAAATGAAGAAGTCGCTGACTTTCAAACAGAAGGCGGGTGGGGCGGTGTTAGCTGCCTCGGCCACGCTGGTTGGTACCGTAGCCACGTGGGAGGGCACTGAGTATGTGCCTTACCGCGACATTGTTGGGGTACTTACCGTATGCCAAGGCTACACCGGCCCCGGCATTGTGCCTGGCAAGGTTTACACCAAGGCCGAGTGCGACCAGCTGTTGGTGCAGGAATTGACTCACCATGGTCAAGGCGTGCTGAAATGCACCAAAGTACCGTTGAATCAAAACCAGTACGACGCCCTGGTCTCCTTCACCTACAACGTGGGAGTGGGTGCGTACTGTGGCAGCACACTGGTTCGAAAGCTGAACCAGGGCGATTACACCGGGGCTTGCAATGAGCTTCGTCGTTGGGTGTATGCCGGCGGGAAACGGGTTCAAGGCTTGGCCAACCGCAGAGAGGCTGAGCGGTCGCTGTGCTTAAAGCCAATGCCTTTGCCTGAACCAGCTGAGGTGGCCTGATGTATCCAAAAACTTGGTTTACCGCCATCGTTTTCATGGCCATACCCGTGGCACTTTTACTGCTGGGCTTTTACGCCGGCGTGAAAGTAGGGGGTGGGGCCGCTGCCAAGGAAAAGCTGGAACTGCAGAAACAGCATACTGCGCAATTGGCCGCAGCATTCAATGACTACCAGGCCAAGATCGAGGCCCAACGCAAACGTGATAAGGAAGCGATTGATGGATACATTACCGAATTGGCTCAAGTTGACAGCAGGTACCGTGAGCTTACTCGCACTGACCGCCTGCGCCTCCCCCGGTCAGTCTGTGATCCAGACTCCGTGCCCACCAACTCCCCAGGTGAACCCCGCCTTGCTGAAGGAACTACCCCCACCGTTGTACTTCCAGAACGAGTTGAAGCGGATCTTCGACAGCTCGCACTAACAGCTGATGAGGTGACTGCGCAGTGCAGGGCAGTGCTGAATGGGTTGGTCAAATGATTGATTTTTGGTTTCTATTGGGTAACAGTGATGACGTTACTTTTCAATTTTGGAATCGATAATGAAAGACTTGATCATCTACTGGGTGAAGTCCACCTATCTTTTGGCTGTTATCTTCTTTGCCGGCCTGGCTTTTATTCTTGCTGACTTAAACGTTGGGTTGTGGCAAGGTTTGGATGTTCGGGCGCACTGTGAACTTGATTATCAAAAGTTCGATGTCCAAACGTATGATCTAAAAACTTGGACTTCGAAGTGTATCTCCGCCGGTGGCAGCGAGGCCTTGCTCCGACAAGGCAGATGAAAGTAATTTGGGCGGAGACCAACTGTGTATGGGTTTCGGCTGGCCTCCATGACCATCTGACAGGTGGTCCAATCGTGAGTGTCAGTTGTGTTAAAAAAGTTTCAACCTGCGCGCGCGAAGAAAAAAATGATTTTCGTTTGCGCAATATGTGTGTAATTATTAATCAAATTAATCTAGAATCCGAATCAGAAAAAACTTAATCGAATTTAAATAGTCGATTTTAATAGAGGCCTTATAGGTTTCTTTTTTTCGTTTTGATTTTGGAAAGTCTTTGTATATTAAAGACTTACGCACAACGGAGGCAGGTTATGAATTCTTCTGATGAAAAAAATAATCAAAAAGAAGTGATTGATCTAAAATCCGTAACCTTGTTCAATCACGTACCAACCAAAAATTTTGTTTTTGATGTAGTCACGGTGCCGGCCACATCTAGCTCTGCGTCTAAATTAGACGAAGCCAAAACAATTTTTGAGTCTGGTCGAAGCTTGGCTGTAGAGTCAGGTGCGTTTGGCTTTGTACGCTAGGGTCTGGGATGACTGATTTTTTCCCCAGAACACCAACTCTTCCTCCCCATTCACCCCTCTTCTGGGTAAATCATAAAGATCGGTATCTTAGGCAGCTCCTTATCAAAGATATTGAGGCCACCACCTCTCGTAGGCTAATTGTTTATCACACGGATTGCGATCGAAGCAATGCACAGATTGATCCAAGCGACGATGTGGCTTTGGCCGAATTATTAACGTCCTGCAAGAACTTGCCAGTAGATCTTATGATCGAGACTAACGGAGGGTTCACTGATTCAACTGAAAAGTTGTGTGCGATGCTGAAGTCTCAAGCTACCGATCTTAGGGTAATCGTTCCCAGGAAGGCCAAGAGTAACGGCACGGTCATTGCTTTGTGCGGTTCAAGCATACTGATGGGTGCAGAGTCTGAATTAGGGCCAATTGACCCCGCCATACAAACGGTTCCTGCGGAATTTATTGTTAATGCTCCAGCGGGAAGTTTTAATGTCATTGATGTTCAGTACGCGACTTACGCCCAGAACCAGACTAGAAAACTTGCTACATATCTATTGACAGAAGGCATGATGAAAAGTGCAGCCGCAGAGGTAATTGAGGCGACGGTCAATGCGCTGGCGACAAAGCAGGTGTATCACTCCCATGGTTCATCTATCGATGCGGCTGAAGCAAAAAGGCTTGGGCTTAACGTAATTCTCCATGAGCCAGATGATGAGTTATGGTGCAAAGTTTGGTTGCTTAGAACAATGTATCAGTATGATTGCGGCGTTAGAAATTTTGCTAAATTGTTTGAAAGCTCAACAGTTAGTACGGCTGTACCAAAATAAAGTCTTACCCCAGCTTGTCCACCAGGCTGGCTGCATCAGCCTTGTAGTAAACATTCAGAAGCATTTTCAAATCTCTGTGCCCAAGCATCTTGGCCAAGGCCAACGCGTCAATTTTCTTACTCAATTGGCTGGCTGCCATGTGCCTGGCATCGTGAAAGTGCAGGTCATTCACGCCAGCTGCTGAGCAAAGCTTTCGCCAATTCACATCAGCTCTTTGGGGTGTCATGCCAAATATGGTGGGCTCAGCCCCCTTTCTCTTTTCCAGTATCGCCCAAGCTTTGGTTGATAGCGGAACCTCCCTCACAGGCCTTGTTTTGAACTCAGGTAGTCTAATCACTCGACCGTTTACCTGTTCCCAGCTCAATGCACATATCTCTCCAATGCTCATCCCGGTTTCAATAGCGAACTTGAACATTTGAAGGCAAACGCCGCCGGCAGGGCGAAGCAGGGCAAAGTGCTCAAGCTGCTCCATTTCTTTATCGGTGGCTACGCGGTCACGAGGTGGTGGGTCTTCTGGTCGCTTGGCCCCATAGAAAGGGTTTTCGGTAAGGAGGCCCATTTCCTTCACTGCATCACTGCATACTGAGCTCAACAGGGTCCACTCTCTTAGCACCGTTCCGGGCTTCACCTCTGCCATGCGTTCGTCTCGCCAATCGGCAACCACCACCTTGCTAAGTTCTTTCAATGTGAAGTCACCCAGCTTCCCCCGCATCAGTACGTTCAGGCGTTTGGTTTCCCAGTCAATACCTGGTCGGTTTGGGTAGCGTTCTATCCAAGCCTGCACCAGCTCACGGAATGTCAGCTTGGCCGGGTTGCCCTTTTCCCGCACCTGGTGCTCGCGGGCAAGTGCCCATGCCTTTGCCTCGGTTTTGTTCTCACAAATCTTGGAGTCGCGCACGCCGTTCACATAGATCTGAACTCGGACCCTGCCGCCTTTGTAGTTGGTGTAAGTAGCCATTGTGAGTAATAGCCGTGTGCAATTTTGAGTAATTGCCTGCGACTTTCTGAGAAATTGTGTGGGGAATTGAGTTTAGGCGTGAGTAGTCAGCCAGTCAAACTGTTAGGTTTTATGCGGTTTCTGAGGGAGTTTGTGTTTGAGGGTGTCACTGTGTGTTCGTACAGTGTGGTGCCGAGGGCGGGAATCGAACCCGCACGATATCTCTACCACTGGATTTTGAGTCCAGCGCGTCTACCAATTCCGCCACCTCGGCAAGCCCGCAATTATGGCAAAAAACCATATTGAACACAACACCCCTTTGCAGAAATAAGTCATTTTTTTTGCGATTGCTGAAAATGTGCCCCTCTCGTGGGATTACCGCCTGCGCAGCGACGTCACATACTGGCTTGGTGCCCTGTTCAACACGGATTTGTTCACAATGTCTTTCAAATGGAAATGGTTGCTTACTACGTTTGTGGCCCAGTTGCTGCTGGGGGGCATCTTTACGACCATTCAATTCATTCACATGGGCAAATTGGCCGAGCAGGATCTGCTTCGAATTCAGGAAAGTTTTCAATCCGAACTGACCAAGGCTCATTTGACCAACAACAGTCATTCTCTGAACGCACTTTCTTCAATCGTTCGGGATTTCTACTTGCGCCACAAACCTGCCGCTGTGTGGGTGAACGAGGGCAGCGAAATGCCTTATGCAATGGGCGATGTGCCCGATGACTTGACTGAGGCGGCAAGCCCTTTGTTGTCGATTTTTGATTTACCGAATACCGGGCAACAACTGAAGGTGTTGTTTGATGAAAACGAAGTGTATCGCAGCCGCAATGACATGCTGTTTTACTTGGCCGGTGTGTTTTTATTGAGTGCGCTGGCATGCTCAATGATTTTGTTGGGCTTGAGCAATACACTGTCTGCACGGCTTGAAGACCTTCGCAGCAAGGCGATGGAGTTGCAGTCTGGAAAAATCCAATCCCGAATCGAGGTGACCGGGCGTGATGAAATTTCCTGTCTTGGGGCTGCCTTCAATAGCATGGCTCAGGCCATTGAGCTGCAAATGAAAGCCATGGAGGAGAGCCACGCACGGTCTGTGTCTGAGAAAAATCGACTCGACATGCTGTTGTCGTCTCTGGCCAGTGGGGTGGCCTATCTGGACGAACATTTCAACCTGCTTTATCTGAATAAAGCGCTGGCAAAAATGCTGAAGATTGAAACGCTCAACCCCGAGTCGGCCAAGCTAGAGACATTGCTGATTCGGGCAGGTGTGGTTCGAGAGCAGCGAATTCGTCTGAAAGACCTGGTGACTGATTACTTCGGAAACCATGAGATGCCGGTTGAGTTGAATTTCACGGATGGGCGTGTGCTGCAATTCCGGTTTGCGGTGTACAACGACAAAATTCAGGGCGCCCATGCGGTGTTGATTGTGGACGATGTCAGCATTCGCAAAAATGTGGAGGATTTGCGCAATGAGGTTGAGCGAGATCCGTTGACAGGTGTGTTGAACCGTCGCGGGTTCGACATGACCCTGGAGGCTCGGCTTTCACGGCTGTTGCCAGGTGAAACTCTTGGGCTCATGTTTCTGGATCTCGACGGGTTTAAGGCCGTCAATGACACCTTGGGCCACAAGGCCGGAGATCAAATTCTGAAAACCAGCGCTACTTTGCTGAAAGGAGCGACACGCAATGTAGACCATGTCGCACGTTTGGGTGGAGATGAGTTCGCGATTATTGTGGCCCGTTGCAACATTCAGTTGCTTAAAAACATTGCCGAGCGAATTATTGAATCGTTTGCCTGCGACAAGTTGTTGGTGCGTGTACGGCAGAACCACGGTTTGACCGTGTCATGCAGCATTGGTGCTGCCATGCATCCATTGCACGGGCATTCCATTCAACAGCTGCTTGAAATCAGCGATGAGCAAATGTATCAAGCCAAGAAGGCGGGGAAAAACTGCTATCGGATAGCAGGGGTGTTTCATGAGCCATTGACCACGGACACCGAGGTCAAGGTTTGAGTTTGTTGCGAATCTGGTTCAGGCTCTTGTTGACCTCTTTGCCAAGTGCCTTGCCAGTGCTCTTCACTGTGGTTTTGGCGGTTTCGGCCGCATCTTGGGTGGCCCCTTTGAGTTTTTGAAATTGACCTTCTCGTTGTAGTTTCTTGTTGCCAGTCAGTTCACCAATCTTCTGTTTGGTCACACCCATGGCCATATTGATTTTGCCTTCGTATTTTCCCGCCACTTTCTTTTCCTCCCCGTCCGCATTGCAGTGTAACTTGACTGGCATTTTCATGGTTAGCCCCAGTGTCGAAGCCCGCAATTAGCCGGTAGCCTTCTAGCAACTGAACTGGAGACTCGACACCATGAACATTGTTTGGCTGGAAAGCGAAACCGTACGTACCCCTTTGCCCCGTCCAGAGTGCGCACATACTTGGACCGAATACCCTTTCACTACGGTGGATACGCTAAAAGAGCGGATCAAGGATGCGGAAATTCTGATTATCAACAAGGTGAAAATTGGCCCTGCCGAGCTGGACGCAGCACCTAAACTGAAAATGATTCAATTGGTGGCCACGGGTACCGACAACGTCGACAAGGCAGCCTGCGCTGAGCGTGGCATCAAGGTCAGTAATGTGGTGAATTACGGCCCCGAATCCGTGGCTGAGCATGCAATGGCGTGTATTTTGCAGTTGACCCGCCGTGTACCCGAGTGGGAAGCGCTGGTGCACGATGGCAGCTGGAGTGCATCGCGGTTTTTCTGCCTCCATACTTTGCCGATGCGCGGCCTGCACACTCAAACCCTTGGTGTGTTGGGTAGCGGTGCGATTGGCGGCAAGCTGATTGAATTTGCCAAGGCTTTTGGCATGACTATTTTGCACATCGAACGTCAGGGTGTTGAAAAGCCTCGTGAGGGATATGTGACTTTCGACTATGGGTTGGCCCACAGCGATGTGCTCAGCCTGCATTGCCCCTTGAATGAGCAAACGAAGGGTTTGATTGGTCCCGACACCATCCCCAAAATGAAAAAGGGCGCAATTCTGATTAATACCGCTCGCGGTGGCCTGGTGCAGTTCGATGCCTTGAAGCAGGCGATCGAAAGTGGCCATTTGGGTGGCGCTGCGCTGGATGTACTGGAGGTGGAACCTCCTCCCCGGGATCACCTGATGGTGCAGTGGCGACACCCGCGCTGCATTATCACGCCACACGTGGCTTGGGGCACTGAAAGCTCTCAAGCGAATGCGGGGCGTTTGGCCGTGAAGCATGTCGATGAGTTCATTGCTGAAAATCTGTAAGCTTGGTCAGCTCGCCCGCTGTTGTATGAAAAGTACATTTGCTGCACCCAGCCGGTGCAGCAGGTGAATTTAAAGCAATTGCACAAATAATAAGCACCAAATAGGCTTAGAATGCGTGCATGACACAAACTGAACCGAATACCATCAGCGCCGCTGAAGAAGCCGCCCTCGCGAATGTAACCTTTGCAGACTTCGCGCTGCATCCCAGCATCCAGAAAGCCATCGACGAACAGGGTTATACAAAACCCACACCAATTCAGGCCAAAGCCATTCCCGTGGTGCTGACCGGCGTCGACGTCATGGGTGCTGCCCAGACGGGCACAGGTAAAACAGCTGGGTTCTCATTGCCGATTTTGAACCGCTTGATGCCGCTGGCCACTGAGAATACCTCGCCAGCCCGCCACCCTGTTCGTGCGCTGATTTTGACGCCGACTCGAGAGTTGGCAGATCAGGTTGCCGCCAACGTATTTACCTACGCAAAACACACCCCTTTGCGTTCGACCGTGGTTTACGGTGGCGTGGACATCAATCCGCAAATCCAGGCGCTGCGCCGTGGAGTTGAGTTGGTGATCGCTACACCTGGCCGCTTGCTGGACCATGTTCAGCAAAAGAGTATTAATTTGGGCCAAGTGCAGGTGCTGGTGTTGGACGAAGCAGACCGCATGCTGGACATGGGCTTTTTGCCTGACCTGCAACGAATCATTAACTTGTTGCCCAAAACCCGCCAGAACCTGTTGTTCTCCGCTACGTTCTCGCCTGAAATTCAGAAGCTGGCCAAAAGCTTTATGGTGTCGCCCACATTGATTGAAGTGGCTCGCCGCAATGCAACTTCCGAGAACATCAAACAGGTTATTTTCGCGCTCGACAGCGAAGAAGACAAACGCATGGCGGTTTGCCACCTGATTCAAAGCAAGGCGCTCAGTCAGGTGATTGTGTTTTCAAACACCAAGCTGGGCACTGCCCGTTTGGCGCGCCACCTTGAAAAAGAAGGTGTGTCGAGCACAGCCATTCACGGTGACAAAACCCAGATAGAGCGAACCAAGTCGCTGGAAGCCTTCAAGGCGGGTGAAGTAACTGTGCTGGTGGCGACCGATGTGGCCGCACGCGGCTTGGACATTGCTGATCTGCCTTGCGTGATCAACTACGACCTGCCTACCACCCCAGAGGATTATGTGCACCGCATTGGCCGCACTGGACGTGCCGGCGCAAAAGGAACTGCATATTCATTCGTGGTGAAGCGCGATGAGCGTGCCTTGAAAGACATTGAAAAGCTGATCGGCAAGGCCTTTGTGCGCGAAGAACTCGAAGGTTTTGTGCCAGGCGCACGAACGCCGAGGGAAGAGAGAGGCGGGCGCGAGGGTCGCAGCGAAGGTCGCAATGAGGGCCGCACCTACGAGGGTCGCTCTGACCGTCGCCCTCCGCGCAGCGGTGATGAAGCGGCACCAGCCCGTGAGCGTCGCCCGGCGCGTGACACGTCGTATCAAGGTGCGCGTTTTAACGACAATGCCCCCATTCATCGTGATGCTGAATATGAGCGCCTGCGCGCCAAACTGGCGCAAACACGCGTGAAAGACTCGTTGTTCAATCAGCCCTATCAGGAATCCAAGGAAGACAAGGCCGCAGCTCAAGCCTCTGCTTCAGGTCAGTCTTCGGTTGGCAACAACAAACCAAAAAACAAGAATGCCGCGCCTGTGGCGTTTTTGTTGGGTGGTAGTCCTAGAAACTGAGCTTGGAAACTAGGCAGCCTGCGCTGCTCGGTAGTTCGCCCAAATCGGGGTTGCCAATTCAAGCCACTGCACTGGTGTAGTGGCTTTTATTTTTGGTAAACCAAAGTGTTGCCACACGGTATTCAAGTTCAACACAGGGTCGTGTTCAGGCACTGCCAAAGCTCCGGTTTGTTTGGAAAGTTTTTGCCCGTCTTCGGCCAAAATCACGGGTAAATGCCAATAGGCCGGGGTGTTCACAATGGCTTGTGTCTCAAGCCCGCTTTGCAGAGCGTTCCACACTGCAATTTGTCGAGCGGTGGTGTCGGTCAGGTCTTCACCGCGCACAATGTGCGTTACCTTACTGGCCAAATCATCGACAACCACGACCAGGTGGTAGGCCCAAAATCCATCGCCTCGTTTCAACACAAAGTCGCCGCTGCTGGTGTTCAAGTCGTCCTCAAACCGTCCCAGCCTGTGGTCGTGCCAGGCAATGGGTGCTCCCGGGCAACGAAAACGAATGGCTCGGGCTTCCCGGCCAGCGGGCATACCATGTCTGCAAGTCCCCGGATAAATGCGGTTTTCGCCAGGTGTCCGAAGTGAATTGGCGTCCTCAATTTCTTTGCGTGTACAGGCGCAGGGGTAGGTCAGGTTTCCCGTGTCTAAAAGTTTCAAAGCGGCTTCATACAATGCATGCCGTTTTGATTGCACCCACACTTCACCTTGCCATTGAAGGCTGTGGCGTTCCAAAGTTCGAAGAATATGTTCAGCAGAGGTGGCGTCGCAGCGCCCCTCGTCGATGTCTTCAATACGCAAAAGCCACTGCCCACGGTGTACCTTCGCGTCCAGAAAGCTACCCAGCGCGGTGGCCAGGGAGCCCAAATGCAAAGGACCCGTGGGTGACGGGGCAAATCGGCCGATGTACGGCGCGTGTGTTGGCATATTGAACAACACGGTTTATTGGGGTGGTTGAAAGTTCAGCTGCACCGTGGCCAAGTGTTTGGTCCACCAGTCCAGCGCCTTGCCTTGGCTGCCGCGTTGCCAGGCAAAACAAAGGCTGCTTTGCCGGGTTACATCTTCGGTTTTCTTCACGATCAAATCGCCGTTGGCTACTTCCTGTTCAATCAAGTTCCAGGGTAGCCAGCCGCAGCCCAGGCCTGCCAATTGTGCCTTTACCTTGGCCTGAAGATTGGGCACCGTCAGCACAGCCTGCCCGCTTTGCAAACCAAAAGTAAGCGGTTTGAAGTTGCGGGATGTATCGCCTACTGCTACCGCACGGTATTGGCGAATGGTGTCGATGCACAGCGGTTCCTCTGCATTGGCCAGCGGGTGGCTTGGGGCCACTGCAAACACAAACAGCGACTGCCCGAAGCTTTGAATGTGCAGCCCGGTGGCGCTGGCAAACTGGTTTTGATCCAGGCGACTGCCAATCAACAGGTCGGCTCGACCTGAGTACAAAGCCTCCCAGGTGCCCGACAACACCTCGCTTGAGAAACGCAGCCGTGTCGGGCTTTCCAGCGCATCAAATGCCTGAATCCAGGGTATGGCCTTTTCGAACGGCACCACGGAATCCAGCACGATCCGCAGCTCGGCCTCCCAACCACTGGCCACGGCTTTCACGCGCTTGGTGAGTGCATCGGTGCTTTCAAGTAATTTGCGACCCTCTTCCAACAAAGCTTTTCCTGCAGGAGTGAGTTTGGCTTTGTGGCCAGATCGGTCATAAATCAGAACGTCCAGACTGTCTTCCAGTTGCCGAAGTTGGTAGGTGATCGCCGAAGGTGCCTTGTTCAGGGCCACTGCGGCGGCGGCAAAACTGCCCCGTGCTTCAATCAATTCAAGCAGGGCAAGGCTGTCGAGGTTGATGGTCATGGGTTCAGTTTTTTTGAATGAGTTCGTCAAATTCTACGCCTTGTTTGGCCGCATGGCACCACCTACACTGAATTCATCATTCAACAGGAGGTTGAACATGTTCCAGATCAGAAAATCCAATGAGCGCGGTTACGCCAACCATGGTTGGCTTGAGAGCTATCACAGCTTTTCTTTTTCCAGCTACTACGATCCCAAGCACATGGGTTTCGGCCCCCTGCGCGTGATCAATGAAGACTGGGTTCAGCCTCAAACCGGTTTTGGCACGCACGGTCACCGCGACATGGAAATCATTACATACATGTTGGGCGGTGAGCTTAGCCACCGCGACAGTTTGGGTGGTGGTTCAGCCATCAAGCCCAATCAGATTCAGCGTATGAGTGCAGGCACCGGTATTCGACATTCAGAAATGAATGCGCACAAAACCGATGTGGCTCACTTGCTGCAAATCTGGATTGAGCCTGCCGTGAATGGCGTGGAGCCTGGTTACAAGGACCACGATCTGGATGTGGACACAATCACCGGTCAGCTTGGTCTGATCGTGACAGGCGACAGGGCCGAGGCTGATGCGAAGAAAATCGCCTTCATTCACCAGGACGCAAAAATGTACGCAGGCCGCTTGAGCAATCAAAGCGTACACCGTGAGTTGGACCCTGCACGCAAAGGCTATTTACATGTGGCCAAGGGTTCGCTGAGCGTGGGCAATGTGTTGCTGCAAACCGGAGATGCTCTGTTGATTGCCGGTGAGCGGGAACTGAATTTTGATGTGAGCGAACAGGCCGAGGTACTTTTCTTCGACTTGCCCGCTTGATTGTTAAAACAACGAGGGAGTAAAAAATGACACAAGTAGCAATTGTTTATCACAGTGGTTATGGTCATACAGCCAAAGTGGCGCAGGCTGTTGAACAAGGTGCAGCAGGCGTGGCGGGTGTACAAACCCACCTCATTTCAGTCAATGACGTGAATGACGCCACTTGGGACGTACTGGCCAAGGCTGATGCCATCATTTTCGGCTCACCCACCTACATGGGCGGTGCCTCGGCGGACTTCAAAAAGTTTGCGGATGCATCCAGCAAGGTGTGGTTCAGCCAAGGCTGGAAGAACAAGGTGGCGGGCGGCTTTACCAATTCGCTTTCCATGAGTGGCGACAAGTTGAGCACGCTTCAGTATTTCGTAACCTACGCCATGCAACACGGCATGATCTGGGTGGGCAGTGCCACCCCGGGTGCCCAGAAACCTGGGGACGTCAATGAACTGAACCGCGTGGGTTCTTGGGTGGGTGTGATGACTCAATCGGACAATGCCCCGGCAGACGTGACTCCGCCTGCATCTGACCTGGAAACTGCGAAAGTTTATGGTGCCCGGGTGGCTGAGTTTGCCAAGAAGCTCGCCGGCTAATAGTTGGCCCAAGACGTAAATCGGCTGTAATCAAATATCCGTTTGCGGATAAAATGGGGGGATGACAAATTCATCCCCCACATTGCCTTCCACGTTTGTTCACCTGCGCATGCACACCGAATTTTCGGTGCTCGACGGTATGGTGCGCGTGGGCGAGGCTGTTAAAGCCGCCGCTGGGTGCGGCATGCCCGCGCTGGCCATCTCTGATCTGTCCAACCTGTTTGGTTTGATCAAGTTTTACGGCAAGGCACGCGGTGCCGGTGTCAAGCCAATTGCGGCTTGCGATGTGTGGATTGAAAGCGATCGCGATGAAGAACAGCCCGCCCGCGTGCTGTTGCTGGTGCAAAACCATAAAGGCTATTTGCAACTTTGCGAGCTTCTAAGCCGTGCCTTCTTGCGCAACCAGAAACGCGGAAAAGCCACGCTGAAGTTTGAATGGTTTGATGAGGTAGGTTGTGATGGCCTGATCGCCGTCTCCGGGTTTGCTAATTCCGATGTCGGCCAGTTTTTGCTGGGTGGCAACATGGCCCGCGCTGAAGACTCAGCCCGCAAATTCCTGAAGTATTTCGAGGGGCGCTATTACATTGAGCTTCAGCGCGATGGGTCCACCCAGGCCGAGAACCTGGTGAATTTAAGTTGTCAGTTGGCGGCCAAGTTGCAGCTGCCTGTGGTGGCCACGCACCCAATTCAGTTTTTGAAGCCTGAAGACTTCCGTGCGCATGAAGCGCGGGTGTGTATTGCACAGGGCGAAATTTTGTCGAACCCGCGCAGGCCACGTCGTTTTACCGAGCAGCAGTATTTCAAAACTGCGCAGGAAATGGCAGAACTGTTTGCCGACATTCCCAGCGCCATCCGCAACAGTATTCGAATTGCCCAGCGTTGTAATTTAACGCTTGAATTGGGCAAGCCCAAGTTGCCCGCATTCCCCACACCCGATGGCATGACGCTTGACGACTACTTGGTGCATTTGTCCAAGGAGGGTTTGGAGAAGCGTTTGGCACACTTGTTCCCGAACATTGAGGAACGGGAAAAGATGCGCCCGGAATACGAAGCGCGTTTGAAAATTGAATGCGACACCATTATCGGTATGGGCTTTCCCGGTTACTTCCTGATTGTTCAAGACTTCATTAACTGGGGCGAAAAAAAATGGCGTGCCTGTGGGCCCAGGGCGGGGGTCTGGTGCAGGCTCGCTGGTGGCGTATGCCCTAGGCATTACCGACCTTGACCCTCTGCGGTACGACTTGCTGTTCGAGCGTTTCCTGAACCCCGAGCGGGTTTCCATGCCTGACTTCGACATCGACTTTTGCCAGGACAACCGCGACCGCGTCATCGATTACGTGAAGCAAAACTACGGGCGCGATGCGGTTAGCCAAATCGCAACCTTCGGTACCTTGGGTGCGAAAGCGGTCATTCGCGATGCGGGCCGTGTGCTCGACATGCCCTACATGTATTGCGACGGCCTGTCCAAGTTGATTCCGCAAACGCCCACGGACCCGTGGGACCTTGAACGCGCGTTGAATGAAGAGCCCACGTTCAAGGAGCGGGTGGAAAACGAAGACGAGGCCAAGGAAATCATCGCAGTGGCGCGGCCTTTGGAGGGACTGACCCGCAACGTGGGTATGCACGCGGGCGGCGTGTTGATCGCACCGGGCAAGTTGACTGATTTTTGTCCCTTGTATTGTGCTGACGGTTCAACCGATTCTGTGGTGTCGCAATACGACAAAGACGACGTGGAAGCCGTGGGCCTGGTGAAGTTCGACTTCTTGGGCCTGCGCAACCTGACCATTCTGGATTGGGCAGTGCGTTGGGTGCGGGAAAACTACGAAGATCAGCGCGACTTCCGCTTGGAAGATTTGCCGCTGGACGACCCGGCGGTGTACCAGTTGTTTTCAGAGGGCAACACGACTGCAGTGTTCCAGTCTGAATCGCGTTCCGCGAAAGACCTTGAAAAGAAGCTCAAGCCGGACAACTTCGAAGACATCATTGCCTTGATGGCGCTGAACCGTCCTGGCCCTTTGGGCTCCGGCATGGTGGACGACTTCATTGCCCGTAAAAAGGAAACCTCCAAAACCGGCAAAGGGCGCGCGGAGTGGTACTTTCACCCCAAGCTCGAAGGCATCCTGAAAAGCACCTACGGTGTGATTGTTTACCAAGAACAGGTGATGTTGGTTGCCCAGATTCTGGCCGGCTACAGCTTGGGCGGCGCTGACCTGTTGCGCCGAGCCATGGGTAAAAAGAAGCCTGAGGAAATGGCCAAGCAGCGTGAAATTTTCACGACTGGCGCCACCGAGCGTGGTGTGGACCCAGCCGTGGCCAAGCAGCTTTTCGACTTGATGGAAAAGTTTGCAGAATACGGTTTCAACAAATCGCACTCGGCTGCTTATGCGCTAATTGCATACCATACCGCCTGGTTGAAGGCGCATTACCCGGCTGAATTCATGGCTGCGTCCATGAGTTCAGACATGGATGACACTGACAAGGTCAAGGTATTTGTCGAAGATGCCATGGCCATGTGTCAGGTGCCGGGCAAGAAAGCCGGCACCATGGTCACGATGCTGGGTCCGGACGTAAACCAGTCCAATTTCCGCTTCACCGCTGTGCGCATTGATGGTGAAAAGCGTGCAAGCGCTATTCGCTACGGTTTGGGTGCTGTAAAAGGAACGGGTCAGGCTGCATGTGAGGCAATCGTTGCCGAGCGCAACGCCAATGGTCCGTTCACCAGTCTCTTCGATTTCGTGAAGCGTGTAGACAGCAAACAGATCAACCGGCGGGTGATTGAGGCACTGATTCGCGCAGGTGCTTTTGATTCTCTGAACCCTGACCGTGCCAAGTTGCTGGCCAGTTCAGGGCAGGCCATGGAATGGGCTGCCCAACAAGCCGCCACCGCTGCACAGGTGAGTTTGTTTGGGGAAGACCTTGGAGGCGATGCTCCACCGGAATTGGTGGATGTGCCCACCTGGAGCGAACGTGAAAAGCTGCAGCAGGAAAAAGCGGCCTTGGGTTACTACTTCAGTGGTCACCTGTTTAAAGCCGATGAAGACAAAGTGCGGCAGTTCGTCAAACTGAAGTTGAAAGACCTGTCGCCGGGTCGGGATTTGGTGTGGATGGCGGGTGTGATTGCATCGCTACGGACCATGATGACCAAGCGCGGGAAAATGGCGGTTGTGTTGCTGGATGACTCTACTGCGCAAGTTGAATTGTCTATTTTCAATGAGCAGTTTGAAGCCAACCGCAACCTGCTCAAAGAAGATTCGCTACTAGTGCTGCAAGGCAAGGTTTCTGAAGATTCTTACACCGGGGGCTTGCGAATTTCTGCCGAGAACCTGTATTCACTGGCCAGTGCCCGGGCCCACTTTGTCAGCCGCTTGAGGCTGAGCATGAACGGGCAATCGGATGCTGAAAAGCTGCGCGCCATGCTGGAGCCTTTCCGCGATCCCGTGCAGGGTTGTTTGGTCGAAATTGACTATCACAATGGCCAGGCTGCCTGCGTGGCGCAACTGAGCAGCGACTGGAAGGTGCGCCCGGAAGAAGACCTTCTGGTTGAAATGCAGGGCTGGCTGGGTGAGGGCAATGCCAAGTGGGTGTTTGGCTAATTGATCAGCCAGTTTGGCGGAAACTGCGGCGCTGTCGCCAACTCGTCGGGGTTGCCTGATTCCTCACAGAAAACCGCTTCATCCCTTTTTGAATTCATTCTTGCTCACCTCGCTCGGCAAAACACATGGCCGAGTCTCGGTGTTGGCAAATCGCCAAACGCAGCGAATGAATCCAAACGGGGCGGTTTTCTTGAAGTTCGTAACAGGCAAACCCACTGCCGAGTTGGCTCAAAAAGCGTCAAGATTCACGCGACGCTTGAGTCGCACTCGCTTGCCACACACAACCGTGTAAACTTCGACCATCCAACCCACGTTCACGCTGAATGCCCAACACAATCGATTACACCGCCAAAGGCCTGTACAAACGTCTGCTTTCCTACAGCCTGCGCTATTGGCCGCTTTTCACAACATCATTGATCGCCTTGGTGTTTGCTGCCGTCACAGAACCGTTGTTTGCCAGTCTCATGAAGCCGCTGATCGACGAGAACTTTTCCGGTGAACGAACCGAAATGGCGAAGTGGCTGCCGGTCATTATCATTGTGTTGTTCCTCATCCGCGGTTTGGCCACTTACATCAATGAGTATTGCAGCGCCAAGCTGGCTGGCTTGGTGGTTCACGACTTGCGGTTTGACATGCTGTCCCGCATTTTGCGTTTTCCCAATTCGTATTTTGTGGAACAGCCCGCCGGTAAAATTATCTCCACCGTGTCCACCAATGTGGATGCAGTCACCGAAGCGGGTTTCAATATCATCACCGTGCTGATTCGTGACGGTGCAATCGTAATCGGCCTCATGGCCATTTTGCTGTACACCAATTGGCAGCTCACCTTGATCTGCTTTGCAATTCTTCCCTTGATTGCCATTGGTGTGTCGGTGGCAGCCAAGCGCTTGAACCGCTTTGCACACAATGCGCAAACTTCTCATGCCGATTTGGTGCAAAGCATTTCTGAGGTAATCGGCGCTCAAAAAATCATCAAGATTTATGGTGCGCAGCAGGTGGAGACCGATCGCTTTATGAAAAGCGCGGATGAAATCATGAAGTCGCGCGTGAAGCTGGTGGCCACCAGCGCGGCCAACTCCGCAATTGTTCAGTGGATACTTGCCGCTGCTGTGGCTGCTGTGGTGTATTTCGCCGGCATTTTGGCTGAAAGCGACAGCATGACTGCGGGCGATTTCGCCTCTTTCATGACCGCGATGATGATGTTGTTGGCCCCGGTGAAGCGCCTGACCAACATCAACCAGCAACTTCAAAAAGGCTTGGCGGCTGCTGACAACGTATTCCGGGTTGTAGACCGCTCGGTTGAGAATTCCAGCGGCACCCACACCACTGATCGAGCGCTGGGTTACATTGAATTCAACAAAGTGGGGCTTACCTTTCCCGGTGCTGAAGCGCCTACATTGATGGACATCAATTTGTGGGTCAAACCCGGGCAAACGGTGGGTATCGTCGGTGTGTCGGGCGGTGGCAAGTCAACCCTGATCAACTTGCTGCCTCGTTTTCTGGACCCCACAAGCGGTGTAGTGAAGCTGGACAGTGTTGATTTGAAACTATGGGATTTGCAGTGCCTTCGCCGCCAAATTGCAGTGGTCACCCAGGAAAGCCATTTGCTGAACGACACCGTGCGCAACAACATTGCTTACGGCGAAATGCGTGGTGCCAGCGATGAAGCCATTTTAAATGCTGCCCGCATGGCCAATGCCCTGCCTTTTATTGAGAAACTGGAAAATGGGCTTGATACGGTCCTGGGCGACAATGGACTGAGACTCTCTGGCGGCCAGCGTCAGCGCATTTCAATCGCACGGGCATTCCTTAAAAACGCCCCAATTCTAATTCTCGATGAAGCCACTTCTGCACTCGATTCTGAAGCGGAGCGTGAAGTTCAAGAGGACATGGAGCGACTGCGCCATGGTCGAACCACTTTGGTGATTGCGCATCGATTGTCCACGCTGACCACGGCCGATTTCATTATCGTGCTGGACCAGGGCAAATTGATTGAGCAGGGCACCCACCAGGAACTGTTGGCCAAGCAGGGCAAATACCATTACCTGCATTCCATTCAGAACCAAACGACCGAAATCAAGCCTTGATTGAACAGGCCGGCCGGGACGGCTCATTGTGTACGTTCAGTGTGTGAACTCAGTACGCGAGCTCAGTCAATCAGTTTGTTCACCGCCTGAATCACTACATCCGTGGGGATTGCGCTCAGAAGTCGTGTGGTGTCGTCGGTATTGATGCTGTCCGGGTGGGGAAGTGGCCCAAAGTCGCCCGCATAAATAACGGTGGCTTTGTCCGACCACGGCCGCCATTCCTGTACCCAAGAGGGACCAAACAGCGCCACCTGCGGCACATTCAATGCCGCGGCCATGTGCATGGGTGCGGAATCCACGCCCACATAAAACTTGCTTAACTTCAGCAAAGCCGCCAACAGGGGCAGGCTCATTTTGCCGCCCACATTCACCAACTGGCCTGAACCCGTTGAAAACTTGGCGCGTGCCAAGCGTTCTATTTCGGCTGTCATCGCCACCTCCACTGGGTCAGGGCTGCAGGTGAGTACCACGTGCAAACCTTGGTTCAGCAAATGCACCACCACGTCGGCAAACTTGTCGTCTTCCCAGCACTTAAAAGGCCAACGGGCAGCGGGGTGAATCAATACGAATGGTCCGTTCACTCTGTGCCCAGCCAAAAGTTTGTCGGCTTTGTCCAGGTTTTCAGGGCTTGGGCGCAGTACCATTTCACCGCGCAGGCTGCGGGGGTTTACGCCCAGGGCTTGCAGGCACAGCAGGTTTAGCTCCACGGCGTGTGCTTGCCCCCGGGGTGGGGGTACCACACGGTGTGTAAAGCAGGCGTGCCACAGGGCCTTGTCGCGTTTTGCATAGGCCATTTGTACGCGCACGGGCGCATTTGAAAAGCGAGCGAGCAGGGCACCAACCCATTGGTCGGTTAAATGCACCACGGCATCGTAACGAGTACGCCGTGTCTCAAACACCAGTCCAAGTTCGGCCTTCAGCCTTGCAAAGCCTTTCAGTTTCCGGTCAATACAGAGCACCCGGTTAAGGTGCGGATTGTTTTGCAACAGAGGTGTTGTTTCTTTATAAATCAGGGTATCAATTTGTACGCCCGGGAATTGATCGTGAAGGG
>NZ_LUJK01000046.1 GCF_001601825.1 Limnobacter sp. CACIAM 66H1
TGCGCAGGCTCATGCCATGCAGCGTGCTGGGCCAGTACTTCTTTTCCTGAACCCGACTCGCCTGTGAGCAACACTGTGGAATCGGTTGGAGCCACTTTGGCCACCAGCTTTTCGGAGTTGGCGCACAATGGGGCTTTCACCCACCATCACCTGTTCATTCTGCTGCAGATTTGAAACCGCCCGTTTCAGCACAAAGTTTTCGCGCTTCAAACGGTTTTGATCCGCAGCTCGATCCAGGGCATACCAAAGCTGGTCAATTCGAAACGGTTTTTGTAAAAAGTCTTGCGCACCCGCACGCAGGGCACCAATGGCGGTGTCCATGTCGGCATACCCGGTGATTAGAATCACATCACCCTCGTAGCCGCCTTGGCGCAATTCATTCAGCCACTGCAGGCCGCTTTTGCCGGGTAGACTCACGTCCAGCACCACGGTGCTGTAATCGTGACTGTCGAACAGTGCTTGGGCCATTTCAACAGAACCTGCAGTATCTACACGGGCAAAACGGGTTTCGAGCGCCTTTTCCAGAAAATGGCGCATGCCCGGCTCATCATCCACCGCCAGCGCAGACAAACCTTTTCGGGGTTGAGCATCTATGCCTTGGCCTGTGGCAACTTTGGGGAGGTCGACAGTGTTGGATTGAGAGGTCAAAACAATGGCTTCACAGCGTGTTACTTAACCATGCCATTGTTCATGATTCCGTTTGGACCTGCAAGTTAGGTAAACCCTATTACTTGCAGGCAAACGATTGTTTGAAATCTGATTTTCCCCAGTTTACAGCCCGGTATTCTCGGCGATGAACGCTTTGACCTGTTCAACCGAGATGGGCATTTCCACGACCCGCTGCGGCAATTGTTCCAACCCCTGGAACTGCGCAGGCACTGGTGGTTTTTGCCCAGTGGCCTCTTCAATGGTTTCCGCAAACTTCACAGCCAGGGCAGTTTCCAAAATCACCATGGGTATGCCGGGTTCAACCAGATTGCGGGCCACTTTCACGGCATCGGCCGTGTGGGTGTCAATCAAGGTACCCGTGCGGGCGAAAACTTCCTTGATGGTATCCAGACGATTCTGGTGATCCGATGAACCAGACTGAAAACCAAAGTCTTCTTCAACCCGCTTGAAACGTGGATCTTCGGAAAGATCGAATTGGCCATTCGCGGCCAAATCCTGCCACAACGCTTTCAAGGCCTTGGGGTCGCGGCCCAACAGATCATATACAAATCGCTCAAAGTTTGAAGCCTTAGAAATGTCCATCGACGGGCTGGAGGTGATGTAGGTTTCTGCGGATTTGCGGGGGCGGTACACACCAGTCTTGAAAAACTCGTCCAGCACATTGTTTTCATTGGTGGCTACGATCAGCTTGCGAATGGGCAGGCCCATTTGGCGCGCAATGTGCCCAGCCAGCACGTTACCGAAGTTACCGGACGGCACTGCGAAACTGACAGGATCACCAATTTTTTTGGCGGTGCGCAGGTAAGCATTGAAGTAATACACCACCTGGGCAGAAATGCGACCCCAATTGATGGAATTCACAGTCCCAATTTTCTGGCGTGCCTTGTATTCAAGGTCTTCGCTCACCGCCTTCACAATGTCCTGGCAATCATCGAACAAACCTTCAATGGCAATATTGAAAATGTTCGGATCTTGCAGGCTGTACATTTGGGCGCGTTGAAATGCGCTCATTTTGCCAGCCGGGCTCAACATGAACACCCGCACGCCTTTCTTGCCGCGCATGGCGTATTCGGCCGCCGAACCCGTATCGCCGCTGGTGGCACCGAGAATGTTCAATTCGCGGTTGGTTCGAGCCAACTGGTATTCAAACAGGTTTCCCAGCAACTGCATGGCCATGTCTTTGAAAGCCAGCGTGGGGCCGTTTGAAAGCTCCAACACCTTCATGCCATCGAACAGCTCGCGCACCGGCGTAATTTCTTCGGTGCCGTACACGGCCTTGGTGTAGGTTTTGGTGGTCAACTCTTTCAGGTCAGCTTCTGGAATGTCCGTGGCATAAGGCTTCAAGACCTCAAATGCCAGCTCACCGTAGCTGAGGTGTTTCCAGCTCTCCAGCACATGCAAAGCCACTTGCGGATAAAACTCAGGCACGGCCAGACCACCATCAGGCGCCAAGCCTTCCAGCAAAATTTCCGAGAAATCTTGGGGATCCATGCCCCCACGGCTGCTGAAGTATTTCATTTCAGCTCAAGTCCTCTACGCGAATTCGGGTCAAGGGGCCATGAACGCTGTCCAAGGCCTCAATTTTTGCGATGGCCTTGTTCACATCGCCTTCGACACAACGGTGGGTCAACAACACAATTTCAGCGGTTTCTCTTTCGCTGGTGGCCTGGCGCTGAATCATGGCTTCAATTGAAATTTGATTGTCGGCCAGCAAACGGGTGACCTCAGCCAACACACCAGGCTTGTCGTCTACTGCCAAGCGCAGGTAGAAGGCAGTCACCACCTTTTCCATGGGCAACACATCCAGGTATTGAATACCCGCTTTCTGAAAAGCCAACACGGGCACGCGGCTGGCCAAAGGAGCCTGGCTTGCGCGCGCAATTTCGATCAGGTCAGCCACCACCGCCGAGGCAGTCGGCAAACTTCCAGCGCCAGCACCGTAGTACAGGGTTGGGCCCACTGCATTGGCTTTCACCAACACTGCGTTCATGACACCTTCCACATTGGCAATCAGACGCTTGCCTGGAATCAGCGTGGGATGAACGCGCAGCTCGATGCCTTGGTCGGTGCGCTTGGCAATGCCCAAGAGCTTGACGCGGTAGCCCAATTGCTCTGCAAACTGGATATCTTCCTTGGTCAGCTTGGTGATGCCTTCGATGTAGGCTTTCTCGAACTGAACGGGAACACCAAAAGCCAGTGAGCTCAGCAGGCTGATTTTGTGAGCCGCATCCACACCCTCGATGTCAAATGTGGGATCCGCTTCGGCGTAACCAAATGCTTGAGCCTGCGCCAGTACGTCGGCAAAAGGCAAACCCTTGTCACGCATTTCCGACAAAATGAAATTACAAGTGCCGTTGATAATCCCCGCGACGTATTCAATCTTGTTGGCGGCAAGCCCTTCCTTGATCGACTTGATCACAGGGATGCCACCAGCCACTGCCGCTTCGAAAGCCACCATCACATTTTTGGCTTCAGCCGCAGCAAAGATTTCATCACCATGCACTGCAAGCAAAGCCTTGTTGGCCGTGACCACATGCTTGCCTGCATTGATTGCGGCGAGCACCAGTTGCTTGGCGATTGTGTAACCACCAATCAGCTCGACCACCACGTCGATGTCGTCGCGCTTCACCGCCTCGAATGCATCACCCAGTACCTCAACGCCAGGACCGGCCAGTTCGCGCGCTTTATCGGTGTTCAGGTCGGCGATGACTTTGATCTGAATGGGAAAACCCACACGACGCTCAATTTCAATCGCATTGGTGTTCAACACATTGAATGTGCCAGAACCGACAGTACCCAAACCCAGCAGGGCCACTCGAAGAGGTTTGTTCATTTTTAAATCAGCCAAGGTGTTGTTTTCGATAACTTTCCAGGAAGCGTGCAATTCTACCAACTGCGTCCGTCAAATCATCGGTGTTGGGTAGGAAAACCACCCGGAAATGATCCGGATTAATCCAATTAAAGCCCGTGCCCTGCACTACAAGTACCTTTTCAGCTTCCAGCAACTCCAGCACAAAGCGCTGATCATTCTTGATTGGGTAAATCTTGGGGTCCAGGCGCGGAAACAGATAAAGCGCAGCTTTGGGCTTCACACAAGTGACACCTGGAATGGCGGTCATCAGGTCATAAGCCAAATCCCGCTGACGTGTCAGCCGACCTCCAGGCCCGACCAAATCGTCGATACTTTGATAACCACCCAGCGAAGTCTGAATGGCATATTGACCAGGAACGTTGGCGCACAAGCGCATGGAAGCCATGATTCCCAAGCCATCGATGTAATCGGTGGCATGGCGCTTGTCGCCAGAAATGACCATCCAACCTGCCCTGTACCCGCAAGCACGGTAGTTCTTGGACAAGCCGTTCATGGTAATGAAGAGCACATCGTCGGCCAGCGATGCAATCGAGGTGTGCTCGGCACCGTCATACAACATTTTGTCGTAAATTTCGTCCGCGAAAATGATGAGCTGGTGTTCACGGGCAATTTGCACCAACTCCTGCAACACCTCCTCGGGATACAAAGCGCCCGTTGGGTTGTTGGGGTTGATGATCACCATGGCCTTGGTTTTCTCGTTGATCAGGCTGCGAAGGTGTTTGGTGTCAGGATACCAGTCGCTTTGCTCATCGCACAGGTAGTGGCGTGGCGTACCGCCGGAAATGCTCACAGCAGCTGTCCACAAGGGATAATCAGGCGCGGGCACCAGTACTTCATCTCCGTTGTTCAGCAAGCCCTGCATGCTCATCACGATAAGCTCGGATACACCATTGCCAACGATGATGTCATCCAGTGTTACACCCTTGATTTTCTTTTGCTGGGTGTAATGCATGATCGCTTTGCGCGCTGCAAACAAACCCTTGCTGTCACTGTAACCCGAGGCATCGCCCAGATTCATGATCACATCTTGTCGAACCTCATCGGGTGCTTCAAAACCGAAAGGCGCCAAATTACCAATATTCAGCTTCAGGATACGGTGCCCCTCCTCTTCCAGCTGACGCGCTCGCTGCATCACCGGTCCGCGGATGTCATAGCAAACATTGGCCAGCTTGGTAGATTTGAGAATGGGTTTCATGTCGACCTGTGTGTGGATTGTTGTGTTGGTTATTAATGTGCTTATTCTTTTGCTTGCGCAAAGTCTTATAATTTAACCGTTTAGGCCAGTGGCTGCTAGGCTTTGGCCCCATCCTGGAGCATCTTTCGAATGAAATTTCAACCTGAATCGCTCGACAATCAATTCGTCGTTCAGCGGTATGACGAAGAAGGTGTCGTGATCAGCGGCAGGCTTCAAACTGAAAGCGTGGTATTTGGCACCGATTTCACACCCAGAATCTGGGAAAACGCGGGCTCGGGCCCACTGCAATTGGTTCACTGCGAATGGCTATATGGCCAGTGCCCCAATAGCATGGAAGTGCTACTAATTGGCACAGGGGCCAAACAGGTGTTTCCCGGCATGGACATTCGCAAGTTTTTCGCCAACAAACGCTGCCCGGTTGAGTACATGGACAGTCAGGCTGCCTGCCGCACTTACAATATTTTGATCGGTGAAGGCCGGCATGTAATTGCCGCGATTCTGCTATGACCACCTATGCTGCAGTTTTAGTGCTCTCGGGCGTAATTTTGAATGCGCTGGCCCAGCTGCTGTTAAAAATGGCGACCAACAAGGTTGGTGTGATCGAGGCCTCCAGTGCGCTGAGCCTGGGCGCCATGTCAGCTTTGTTCTTGCAGTGGCCAATGATTTTGGGGCTGTTTTGCTACGGATTTTCACTGCTCATTTGGCTAATGGCGCTTTCACGGGTCGATGTAACACTGGCCTACCCTATGCTGGCCATTGGTTACGTGATCAATGCCTTTGCGGCGCAATACTTCCTCAATGAACCTGTGAGCCTGCAGCGCTGGGTGGCGATCGGAGTGATCGTACTGGGTGTGGCGCTTTTGGCGCGTTCCTGACACTTCCTGCATTTTGCTGTCAGAAGCTGTGGGTATACTGAACCAAACATGCACAACAACCACACCTCAGGGAGCAGTACCGTGTCACTTGAAGTCAATAGCAAAGTGCCTGATTTTTCAGCCACTTGCACAGGCGGCGCCAATTTCACCCTGTCAGCCCATGCTGGCAAAAACCTGATTATTTATTTTTACCCCAAAGACAGCACACCGGGCTGCACCACCGAGGGTGAAAACTTTCGTGATCTACACTCCGAGTTCCTGAATGCCGACTGCCTCGTTTTTGGTGTATCACGCGATTCACTGAAATCGCATGAAAACTTCAAAGCCAAACTGGAATTGCCGTTTGAATTGATTTCAGATCCAGACGAGAAGGTGTGCACAATTTTCGACGTGATGAAAATGAAAAACATGTACGGCAAACAAGTACGTGGCGTAGAAAGAAGTACCTTTGTAATCAACAAGAAAGGCATTCTTGTGCAAGAGTGGCGCGGCTTGAAGGTGCCGGGTCATGCACAAGCGGTGCTTGACTTTGTACGCACAATCGGGGACTAATATCCTCACGGGCGCGGGAGTGACGACCCTGCGCGATTTATGAGCTTCCTACTTCAGATCGTTGACAATGCCTCTGCCCAAAGAACCCAGCAAACCAGCAACTACACTGAACGAAATTCCTCCAATCGCGGCACCAAAAACGAAGAAGCCGGCCAAGAAAATTGATGTCCCAGACACCATTAATGCAACTGCCAAAGCGCCCCTGACGCTGGCGGCCGACAACACGGTTACGGCCAAAGTGCCATCCACAAGCCGCTCGCGAAACCTTCCAGCAGCAGCGTCGGGCAAAACGCGCAAGCCAGTTGCCACCCCCATGGCCAAAACCAAGCGGCAAGTCACTCACACCGGCAAGAAAATTTTTGTTCTTGACACCAACGTCTTGATGCACGACCCGACGTCGCTGTTCCGTTTTGAGGAACACGATGTATTTTTGCCGCTGATTACGCTTGAAGAACTGGATAACCACAAAAAAGGCATGTCCGAGGTAGCCCGCCATGCACGGCAAGTGAGCCGTTCGCTAGATGCATTGATGGAGAACATCGAAGACATCGAAAAGGGTGTGGCGCTGGACCGGCTGGGCAACGTGGACGCCCTGGGACGCTTGCTGGTGCAAACCACTGAATTGGCCGCCGAGTTACCGAAAACATTGCCCGTGGGCAAAGCCGACAACCAGATTCTCGGCGTGGTGTTTGCACTCAGTAAACAACACCCGGATCGCGAAGTAGCGTTGGTCTCGAAAGACATCAATATGCGCATCAAGGCCCGCGCTTTGGGCCTGCTGGCTGAAGATTACTTCAACGATCAGGTGCTGGAAGACCGTGATCTGCTGTATTCGGGCATCATGGAACTGCCCGCAGATTTCTGGGAAAAGAACAGCAAAGGCATTGAAAGCTGGCAACAAGGTGGGAGCACCTTCTACCGCATTAGCGGCCCCGCCGTAAAAGACATGATGGTGAACCAGTTCGTCTACTGCGAAACTGGAATTCCATTGATCGCCCAGGTACTTGAAGTAAGCGGCAGAAGTGCTGTACTGAAAACACTGCGCGACTTTAGCCACAACAAAAACAGCGTATGGGGCATTACCGCGCGAAACCGCGAACAAAACTTCGCACTGAACTTGCTCATGAACCCGGAATGCGACTTTGTGACACTGTTGGGACAGGCCGGTACAGGCAAAACCCTGCTGGCCCTGGCTGCAGGTTTGTCGCAAGTACTTGAAAGCAAGCAATACTCTGAAATTATCGTGACCCGCGCCACAGTGCCGGTCGGTGAAGACATCGGCTTTTTGCCAGGTACGGAAGAGGAAAAAATGGCCCCTTGGATGGGCGCTTTTGAAGACAACCTGGAAGTACTGAACAAACCCGACCCAAGCAGTGGTGACTGGGGACGCTCGGCGACCACAGATTTGATCCGCACCAAGATCCGCATCAAATCAATGAACTTCATGCGCGGCCGTACCTTCATCAACAAGTTTTTGATTATTGATGAAGCGCAAAACCTGTCGCCCAAGCAAATGAAAACCCTGATCACACGTGCCGGTCCCGGTACCAAGGTAATCTGTTTGGGTAACCTGGCGCAAATTGATACGCCTTACTTGACTGAAGGCTCTTCAGGCCTGACGTATGTGGTGGATCGATTCAAGGGCTGGACACATGCTGGGCACATCACACTGCAGCGTGGTGAGCGTTCACGATTGGCTGACTTTGCGTCAGATAACCTTTGATGTGTTGATGGGCATGTGAGAAATTACATGCCCCATTGATGCATTCCCGAAGTTGGAACACTTTGCTTCAGGCGGGGTGATATTGTGCATCAAACCGATCGAATCACTGATGCCAAAGCAATAGCCTCACTCCCCTTCCGGCTGCATCCCTGCGTAGTTCTCAAACTTGGTGTACATGCCCAGGAAGGTTACCCGCACGGTACCAATTGGACCGTTACGCTGCTTACCAATAATGATCTCAGCCGTGCCTTTGTCAGGTGAATCAGGGTTGTACACCTCATCACGGTAAATGAACAAAATCACGTCGGCATCCTGCTCAATGGCGCCCGATTCTCGCAGATCACTCATCACCGGGCGTTTGTTTGGCCGCTGTTCCAGCGAGCGGTTCAGCTGCGAAAGCGCGATCACCGGGCAGTTCAGTTCCTTGGCCAAGCCTTTCAATGAACGTGAAATTTCGGAAATTTCAGTGGCACGGTTTTCCCCTGGGGACGAAGAACCCATCAACTGCAAATAGTCGATAATCACCAAACCGAGCTGGCCACACTGGCGTGCAAGGCGCCGGCAACGTGCGCGCACTTCCATCGAAGACAAGGCGGGGGTTTCATCAATAAACAGCTGTGCATTCTGCATCTTCTCAACTGCGTAGGTCAGTCGCGGCCAGTCCTCATCCGTCAATCGCCCAGTTCTTAGGCGATGTTGATCCAAACGCCCCACGGAACCCAGCAAACGCATCGCCAATTGGGTGGCACCCATTTCCATGGAGAACACAGCCACTGCATGCCCCTCTTCCACAGCCACATGTTCGCCAATATTCAAGCTGAATGCTGTCTTCCCCATTGAGGGTCTTCCGGCAACAATAATCAAGTCACCGGGCTGCAAGCCCGATGTTTTGCTGTCCAAGTCTACGAAACCGGTAGAAATACCCGTGATGTCACTGGTGCTGTCGCGGTGATAAAGCTCATCAATTCTCTCCACCACTTTACTGAGTACGGGCTGAAGGTCTTGAAAGCCGCCGGCACCACGGGCACCATCTTCCGCGATCTTGAATATCTTGCTTTCCGCTTCATCCAAGATGGTTTTGGTGTCTTTGCCTTGCGGGTTCAAGGCGGTGGTCGCGATGTCGTCGCTGATTGTTATCAGCCTGCGCAACACGGCGCGGTCGCGCACAATTTCCGCGTATCGGCGAATGTTGGCAGCAGATGGCGTATTGGTGGCCAAAGTGTTCAAGTAGGCCAAACCACCCACATCTTCAGCCTTGCCGGAGGACTGCAGCGATTCATACACAGTAATGACGTCAGCCGGTTTGGAGCCGTCAATCAGCTTGGCAATGTGCTCAAAAATAACCCGGTGATCGTAGCGGTAAAAATCTTCGGCGCGAATCACATCGCCAATTTTGTCCCAGGCCTGGTTGTCCAGCAGCAAGCCGCCCACCACCGACTGCTCGGATTCGAGCGAGTGGGGCGGAACACGCAGGCCCGTCATTTCTTGTTCTGTAAGT
This sequence comes from Limnobacter sp. CACIAM 66H1, assembly GCF_001601825.1. GTDB lineage: Bacteria > Pseudomonadota > Gammaproteobacteria > Burkholderiales > Burkholderiaceae_B > Limnobacter. Next base: position 9,385 of record NZ_LUJK01000046.1, read on the forward strand.
CGATTCTCGGACATAGTTTCGCAATAGAAAAAGGCCACCCTGAGGTGACCTTTTTTGTGGGTTCAGGCAGACCGAAAAGTATAACCGAATGTGGTTAAACCCTAGGGTCTAATTCGCCTTAAAACCTTCGACTGGCTAACGCGGCCTGCTTAGGCTGCTTCGCCAGCCACCACAACTTTCACGTCTACAACCACGTCGGGGTGCAGCGCAACAGTTACAGTGTGCTCGCCAGCAATTTTCAGCGCGCCGTTGGGCATGCGTACCTGTGCTTTTTCAACTTTCAGGCCAGATGCGTTCAGTGCGGCAGCGATGTCATGGTTGGTTACCGAACCAAACAAACGACCGTCCACAGCAGCTTTTTCGCTCAGCTGAACGGTGGTTTCACTCAACTTGGCACCCAGGGCTTGGGCGGCGGCCAGCTTTTCAGCAGCAGCTTTTTCCAGTTCGGCGCGGCGAGCCTGGAATTCGGCGATTGCTGATTCTGTGGCGCGCTTGGCTTTGCCATAAGGAATCAGGAAGTTACGTGCGTAGCCGTCTTTTACGCGAACCACGTCACCCAGTTGACCCAAGTTGGGCATTTTTTCAAGAAGAATTACTTGCATGGTGTTCTCCCGTACTGCTTAGTGGTTGTCGGTGTAAGGCAGCAAAGCCAGGAAACGTGCGCGCTTGATCGCTGTGTCCAACTGGCGCTGATAGTTCGCCTTGGTACCAGTGATACGAGCGGGCATGATCTTGCCGTTTTCGCTGATGAAATCCTTGAGCGTGTCGATGTCTTTGTAATCGATTTGCTCTACCTTGCCCACTGTGAAGCGGCAAAACTTCTTGCGCTTGAACAAGGGGTTCTGTTGTGGACGACGTCCCTTGCGATCATTTTTACGACCAAAAGCCATAATATTCTCCAACTATTTCAGGTCTTCAACATTCGCGCACTGCGCAAACATGAAATCGAAGACTTTTTGATTTGTGCGAACGAAGCGCTATGAATCCGGTCCAGTTTTTCAAGCTTCCCACTTCAAGGCCACTGATCTGATTGGCTACTACACCCAGCGCAACCGCTGAAACTGTGCACTTCACCATTCTTGGCTTGCTGGCTTCAAGCTGCTCACTGTCGTGCTCAAGCTCGAATTCGCAAATGGGCAAACCTGCCGGGGTGTATCGCAATATTGATTTTGCAACCAATGTGGCGGTCAAGGTGAACTGGTTAATGCCAGCCTTTCCTTCTTCCCCAAACTTGTCTGAATTTTCCGCTGCTTCCTCCTGATTCATTGATTCAGTGTTGCGTGTTGACGATTTACTCGTCGTCACCCTCGTCTGAATCAGAACTGTCGTCGTTTGAAGACGCAGTGGCAGAAGCGGCTTTACGCTCTTGCTCACGCTGAACTTCCTTCATCATTGGAGAAGGCGCGGTTTCAGCTTTTTTCATCTTCACAGTCAAGTGACGCAGTACGGCGTCGTTGAATTTGAACGCAGTTTCCAGTTCCTCGAGAACTTCCTGGCTGCATTCAATGTTCAACAACACATAGTGTGCTTTGGCCAGCTTCTGGATTGGGTAGGCCAATTGGCGACGACCCCAATCTTCATGGCGGTGTACTTTTCCGCCGTTGGCTTCGATGGTTCCACGATACTTCTCAACCATGGCAGGCACTTGCTCGCTTTGGTCGGGATGCACGATGAAAGCAATTTCATAGTGACGCATTGATAAACTCCTATGGATTTTCCACAATTGGAAAAGCCGCCACACCCCCGTGGTGCAGCAGCAGGTAACCCGAAATTATAGTGGGTTTTCAAGAAACAAGCAACGGCCTATAGTTGCCAACTGCCCAAAACACAGAAATTCAGGCAGTTTGCTCTTGCAAACGCTTCTTTTCCATGTCGCGAAGCTCCCGGCGAAGCACTTTGCCAACCGGGCTCTTGGGTAGTTCTTTCATAAATTCCACATGGCGTGGAATTTTGTAGGCGGTCATGTGTTTGCGGCAATGCTCAATCACATGCTCCGCGGTTAAGTCTGGGTCTTTTTTGACTACAAACAGTTTCACAGCCTCGCCGGTTTTGCTATCGGGTACACCCACGGCAGCCGCTTCGAAAATACCATTCAACAAAGTGGCCACGGCCTCAATTTCCTTGGGGTACACATTAAAGCCCGACACCAGAATCATGTCCTTCTTGCGGTCGGTAATGTAGAAATAGCCGTTTTCGTCCATGTAGGCGATATCGCCTGTTTTCAGCCAGCCATCTTGTGTCAGGATTTCAGCAGTTTCGCGAGGTTTGTTCCAGTAACCACGCATCACCTGCGGGCCTTTCAAGCACAATTCGCCTTCCTGTCCAACAGGCAACTCGTTGAAGTCGTCGTCACGAATAGTCACGTCAGTGGACGGTACGGGTAAACCAATCGATCCGTTGTACTCCTCGTGCAGGGGATTAATACACACTGCGGGCGAGGCCTCGGTTAAACCATAAGCCTCCGATAAACGCGTACCTGTCACTTTCTTCCACCGGTCGGCCACCGCAGGCTCAATGGCGGCACCACCGCCCAACACCAGCTTCACATGGGAAAAATCGACTTGATCAAACCCTGGGGTATTCAACAAGCCATTGAACAAGGTGTTGACCCCCGTCAGCGCCGTAAATGGCACGGCAGCCAGCGTTTTCACAAAAGCTTTCATGTTCCTGGGGTCTGTAATCAACAGACAATGACCGCCCACCTTGATAAACACCAGAATATTCGCGGTCAAGCAGAAGATGTGATACATGGGAAGCGCGGTGATCGCAATTTCCTTGCCCTCTTCAATATCCTGATTTAACCAAGCTGAGGCCTGCTGCAGATTGGCGACAATATTTCCATGGGTCAGCATTGCACCTTTCGCCACACCAGTGGTGCCCCCGGTGTATTGCAGAAACGCCAAATCGTCGTGGGTAATATTGACCTTGCGAAGTTCAGTGTTGCGGCCTTGAGCCAAGGCCTTTTTAAAAGTAATGGCACCCGCGATATTGAACGCTGGCACCAGCTTCTTCACGTAGCGCACCACAAAGTTAAGCAATACTCGCTTGAAAAAGCCGTGCATTTCGCCCATCGACGCCAGTACGATGTGCTCGACAGGCGTATTTTTGATCACCTTTTCCAGCGTGTGAGCTACGTTCTCAAACACCACAATCACCTTGGCACCTGAGTCCCGCAGTTGATGCTCAAGCTCGGTGGGGGTGTACAACGGGTTCACGTTCACAGCGACAAAACCGGCGCGGATCGCACCCAACATGGCCACAGGGTACTGCAGCAAATTGGGCATCATAAATGCCACACGGTCGCCCTTCTTCATGCCTGGCAGACTTTGCAGGTAGGCACCAAAATCACGGGTTAGTGAATCCAGACGCTCATAGGTCAGCGCTGTTCCCATGTTGCTGAAAGCGGTTTTATCGGCGAACTTGCGACTTGCGTCCTCAAAAATATCCCGAATAGAGGGGTACTGATCCAAATCAACCGACGTGGGTACACCCGGCGGGTAGCTCTGAATCCAGGCTTTATCTGTCACAAATGTCTCCTTCTTGTAGGCACTGCCGTGCTTCGCAACTGTTTTGTATTGATGGAAAACAATACCGGAATATCAAAGAGCATGGATTCTAATGCACTACGATTGCGATGTGTACCTGCACCAAAGGCGTGATCAAGGAAATTTCGACAAGGTGCCTTGTCGAATCCCTTCCAGGATGGACATTTCACGCTCTTGAATCAACTGGAAAAACAGGGTTGGCTTTTCAAGCGAGGCAAAAGCATCCAGGCCTTGACTCAAAAAATCGTGGAAATCCTCTAAATTCGCCTTTTGCGCTGCACCACGTGTCATCTTCATCAATGACCGTAAAAAAGGCAGGCGCATCAACTTGCGCAAGGATTCTCCGACCTCACGTACCAACAAAATTTGACGCTCTCGCAAATCAAATTGCCCTTGTTGCCTGAAGGCCTCTATGTAGTATTTTTCTTTAAGTTCATTGTCAGAATAAAACTCTTTCTCATTGATATAACTGGTAATTTCATCATCCAATAGCTCGGCCAAATAGTCCATATAAATCACTTTTCTCACCGTATCTACTGCACCGCTAGGTAGCAATTTCTCCAGTTTGGGCAACACCCTTTCTACTTGGTGATCCCGAGTGCTGACATCGTGCGTGCAATACAGTTGATCCAGGAAAAAACGACAGGCTGCATGCATGCCCTTGTCTTCCAGTAAATCCTTATAAGTAAATTTCAACCTGTTGTTTTGAAATATTTTTAAGTCTGTCTTTAAGCGCAAAAAATCGACTGACCGTCCTTCACCTCGACGAAGGGCAGCGATGGCTTTTTGTAATTCGAGAGGGGAACTGTGAATATCAATCATGGCGATTCAATTGCGCTTGTATGTTGAAGCCCCACATCGTTTGCTGCATAGCAGCACAAATCAGACATGGAAAATAGTCAAAATTTATGTTTACATCCGTTAATGTTAAACCGGAGAGTGAGACAAAAATGAATGCCCCTTCCAAAGCACACGGCCAAGAATTGACAGCAGCAGAACTAAAAGCAACTTTGGAGTCCTTAAAGCAAGCTTACCGCATCAACCCTTACCCAGAGTGGAGCCAGCGAAAGGCCTGGTTAATGGCGTTGAGCGACATGATCTATGACAACAAACTGAGAATCGCAGAGGCCATTTCCGAAGATTTTGGCTATCGCTCCAAAAATGACACGCTGTTGGCCGAAGTGTTTCCTTCTCTTGAAGGTATTCGCCACGCGATCAAACATGGCAAGGGATGGATGAAGCCCCGCCATGAAGGTGCCAGCATTTGGTTCAAACCCGCCAGCACCTGCCTCATGCCCCAACCTTTGGGCGTGGTGGGTGTGATCGTACCCTGGAATTACCCCTTGTTTTTATCCATCGGCCCCATGATTGCTGCGCTTGCGGCGGGAAATCGTGTGTTCATCAAGATGAGTGAATACACACCCCGCTTCAGCGCCCTGCTCGATGAATTGCTGGCCAAGGCGCTGGGCCGCGAGGTGGTACAGGTGATCAATGGTGGGCCTGAGGTCGCCGCCGAGTTCTCTCGCTTGCCTTTCGACCATCTGTTGTTCACTGGCTCAACCCCAGTAGGAAAAATGGTCATGAAGGCAGCCAGTGAAAACCTGGTGCCAGTGACGCTTGAACTGGGTGGCAAAAGCCCTGTGATCATTACCGCACCTACCGTAGCCAACCCCAGCCGGTTTGAAAATGCGATTGCGCGAACCTTGTCTGGCAAGTCGATCAATGCGGGTCAAACCTGCATTGCCCCCGACTACCTCATGGTTCCTGAAGGCTGTGAAGAACAGTTGATCTCTCACGCCAAGGCGATCATCGATCGCCGCTTCCCGGATGGAATCCTGTCCAAGGATTTCACTGGCATCGTTTCCGATCGTCACGCAACCCGCTTGCAACGACTGATCGACGAGGCTGCGGAACAAGGGGCACGTGTGGTGACACTCATGAAAACTGCCGACAGCCCGGGCCGCAAAATCCCGATGACACTGGTATTTAACGCCAAACCAGATTCCATGCTGATGCAAGAGGAAATTTTTGGCCCGGTGCTGCCTGTGATCACCTACAAACGCTTGGATGAAGCGCTTGATTACATCAACGACCGTCCTCGCCCACTGGCGCTGTACTTGTTTGACGATGAATCAAAAACCCAGGATATGGTGATGAAGCAAACAATCGCCGGCGGCGTGTGCTTGAACGAAACCCTGTTCCACATCGCACAGGAAAACCTGCCCTTTGGTGGTGTGGGCGACTCCGGTATGGGCCATTACCACGGCAAATTTGGTTTTGACACCATGACCAAATTGAAACCTATTTTCAAGCAAAGCCGTTTTCACGTTATGGAAATGTTGTCCCCTCCCTATGACAACAAGATGTTTGCTTTCATGACCAAACTGCTGACTCGCAAGGTATAAGCCTAAGCTTCATGAACAGACGTCAATTTTTTAAATTCGGTGCCGCTGGCCTGCTGTTGGCTGGCGGTCTGAGTTGGCTGGGCAAGCACTTTGCCAAGGTGGAAGTGGTCGCAGGTCAATCCGTGGTTCAGCAACGGCACATCCCCATGCTGAAGGCGATCGCCGAGGGGCTACTAGACCCTGCGCTACCAGCGTCAGGGAGAACCCAAGCAATTGAAGCGGCGGTAAACGCGTTTGTAAGTGCGACCAATACATTGGCACCGAACGCACAAGCCGAGCTTGGGCAACTTTTGAATATTCTTGAAAACCCGGTCGGAAGAAGGCTGATTGCTGATTTGGGAAGCAGCTGGGACGACGCTACACCTTTGCAAGTTCAAGCCTTTTTGGCCTCGTTTCGAGATCACCCCATCCCGGCACTTCAGCCCGGCTACCATGCACTTCACGACCTGATGATGGCCGCTTGGTACGGGCTACCCAGCCAGTGGGCCGATATGGGCTACCCTGGCCCACCGTTCCAAATTCTCTGACCCTCGACTTGATCAATGACTGAATACGAAATGAAATCCATGGGCGAATTAGCGGGCGGATTGGTACCCGACCTTTTTGCTGCGGGGGTCGCAAATGGCTGGAAAGCCTACGAGGCCCACAAACGCGAAATGCCCAAACAAATAAGTGCTGATGTGGTGATTATCGGCACTGGTGCCGGTGGCGGTATTACAGCTGAAATATGCGCCAAGGCAGGTTTGAAAGTTTTGATGATTGAAGAAGGTCCACTCAAAACTTCAAAAGATTTCAAAATGCTCGAGTCAGTGGCTTATCCAACGCTATATCAGGAAAGTGCTGGCCGCAAAACCGCCGACAAAGCCATCAATATTTTGCAGGGCCGTACAGTAGGCGGCTCAACCACCGTGAACTGGACATCCAGTTTCAGGACTCCTGCCGACACGTTGGCCTTTTGGCAAAAGCAGTTTGCATTGAAAGACATGACCGTGGAGGCCATGGCCCCTTGGTTTGAGCAAGCCGAGCGTCGCCTGAATATTGCGGATTGGCAAGTGCCACCGAATGAAAACAACGATCTGTTGCGCCGTGGCGCCGAGGCCAAAGGAATTTCCTGGGGCGCCATTCGGCGCAATGTGAAGGATTGCTGGAATCTGGGTTATTGCGGCATGGGCTGCCCCACCAATGCCAAGCAATCCATGTTGGTTTCGACCATTCCCGCCGCACTTGACCAGGGTGCCGAGCTGATCGCCGCCCTACGCGCTCACTCATTTAAAATTTCTCAAGGTCGAATTCGTACCTTGCGCTGCCAGGTCATGAATGCGGACGGTGTGTTGCCCTCGGGAAAGGAGGTTGAAATCACTGCCAAGCATTTTGTACTGTCTGGCGGCGCCATCAACAGCCCAGCGCTATTGCTGCGCTCGAACGCGAGTGATCCCTATGACCGCTTGGGTGAGCGTACCACCCTTCATCCTGTGGTGATTTCCGCTGCAATGATGGAACAGGAGGTACGCGCTGACGCCGGTGCGCCCCAGACCATCTACAGCGACCATTATTTGCACACCGACCCGATTGACGGACCGGTGGGTTTCAAACTGGAAGCGCCGCCCCTACACCCGGTAATTTTTGCTTCGACTCTGCCCGGCTTTGCAAAAAAGCATTCAGACATCATGAAGAATTTCTCGAAAACGCACATGCAACTGGCCTTGCTTCGCGACGGGTTTAATTCAGGAAGTGTGGGTGGTCAGGTTCGGCTGAATAGCGATGGCAGCCCTGTGCTGGATTACAAACTGACCCCTGCGATTTGGAATGCCGCTCGCCGGGCCCTGGTCGCCATGGCCGAATTGCAGCATGCCGCAGGCGCACTCAGTACACTGCCTGTACACGAGTACTCCAAACCGGCCAGCAACATTGATGAAGCCTTGAAGCAGATCAATGAGCTCGATATGAAACCACTGAGCATGAAAGTGGTTTCCGCCCATGTCATGGGTGGCTGTGCCATGGCGGGCGAAGAGAAGCTGGGGGTCACCAGGCCAGATGGTCGCCACTGGCAAATCGAGAATTTGTCCATTCATGATGGCTCTTTATTCCCGACAAGTATCGGCGCCAACCCTCAGCTTTCCATTTACGGACTGACGAACAAACTAAGCCAACAACTGGTGACTGAACTGACTGGCCAAGCAGCCACTGCCCTAGCTTAAGAATCATGATTCGTCACCTGAACCGACTGTACTGGCTAGGCTACATTTCAGTCATGTTTGGCCTGTATTGGGTACTTCGTCACTGGTTTGGCGTCAGGGCTGACAATTCGGCCGTGGCAGCGATTGGCCTCGTGGCGGGTGTTCTCTTCGCAGCGCATGTGGGCTTTAATGTGTCCGGCTTTGCACTGTCCTACAGTGTTCGCCAGATCCCGCAGGTGCGGGACAAGGGGCTACCCTTTCATAGTACAGAAGGTGAAGGTTTCCATCGACTCAGCATTCCTCGATGGATCAAGGCCGTGCTGATTGAAAGCTTCAGTTCACTCAAACTAATCACACTACTTCAACCCTGGGCACCGAATCCGGACGGCATCCGCCTGGCAGGCAAAACATGGCGCAAGAAAAAACCACTTCCTGTATTGCTTGTGCACGGTTATTTGTGTAATTCCGCGGTGTGGGCAGGCACGCGTGCCCTGCTTGATCGCGCTGATGTGAGCACCCACGCCATTACACTTGAACCAGCCATTGGCTCCATTCGCAGCTATTCCGAAGCTATTCATGAAGCAATTGACGAACTGCTGGTCGCAACTGGTGCCCCCCAGGTAAAAATAATCGCGCACAGTATGGGCGGTGTCGCTGTTCGCTTCCATGCCACGGAATATGGTCACCACAGAATTGCAGGCATGATCACCGTTGGCAGCCCTCATTACGGTACAGCACTGTCCACCTTGGGCATTGGCAAGAATGTCAAACAAATGGCTTGGGGTAGTTACTTCTTGAAAACCCTGAGGGAGCATCCCACTGACCGGGAATTTCAAACCAAAATCTGGTCACTCTGGAGCCCGCAAGACAACATTGTGTGCCCACCGGTATCCAGCAAACTAGAGCATGGAAAAAATACCGCCGTGCCCGGCTGCGGGCACGTGGCTTTGCTCAACGACTCCACCACAGAAGACCTGATCCTCAACTGGCTTGCAGAAGACGCTCAGGCCTATCCCTTGGCGGCAAATCGCGCTTAGAAGTGGATACCTTGCATCAGCGTTGAGAATGCAACCTGTTCTGCAGATGGACCACTTCCTTTCTTGCCTTTCGCGGCCGATTCCGAATCCGGGAACATGCGGAAAGACGTATTCATCAAAATTTGCGCTGGCTTGGGTATCAGCGCATGCATCACCTGCCCCAACACGCCCAGACGGGTTGCAATGCGAACCGGCTTGTGAATCACTGCTTGCGCGATCAAATCAGCCGCCTGCTCGGGGCTCAGCGTAGGCACGTTGTTGTACAACTTGGTGGGTGCAATCATGGGGGTACGCACCAAAGGCATATTGATGGTGGTGAACGTGATGTTCAGGTCTGCAAACTCGGAGGCCGCACAACGGGTCCATGCATCCAGCGCCCCTTTGGAGGCCACATAGGCGGAGAAACGTGGCGCGTTGGTCAACACCCCAATCGACGAAATATTCACTACATGACCTTTGCGGCGCTCCATCATTTTCGGCAACAAGCCATAAGTCACCCTCAGGGCACCAAAATAGTTCAACTGCATGGTGCGCTCAAGGTCGTGGAAACGATCAAAGCTGTTCTCAATGCCACGCCGAATTGAACGGCCTGCATTGTTGATCAAAATATCGACGTGGCCAAAATCAGCCAACAATTGCGATACGAACCGGTCGCAATCCTGCATGTCCGCAATATCAACCGAGTAAGTGTGCAACTCATAGCCGTCAGCTTTCACCAAGGCTTTGGCCTCGGCAAGCTTTTCTTCATCACGGCCGCAAATTACCGTAATTGCGCCGGCTGCTGCGAATTTTTGTGCGGCGGCCAAACCAATACCCGAGGAGCCACCGGTGATGAGTACTACTTTGTCTTTCACCTGACCAGTCAAACTGCGGTCGATAAACAAATCGGGATCCAGGTGACGCTCCCAGTAATCCCAAATTGCCCAAGCGTAATCTTCAAGACGTGGACATGCAATACCGCTGCCCTCCAGCGCGGCCACGGTTTGGCGACAATCATAACGGGTGGGCCAGTTGATATAACCAAACACCTCTTCGGGCAAAGCCAGGTCTTTTAACAAGGCGTTGCGAATGCGGCGGACTGGCGTCAGACTCATCAAACCTTTTTTAACCGCACCAGGCACGAAACCAAACATGGCTGCGTTAATCCGCATTTCCATTTTCGGCGCATGGGCTGCGCGAGCAAAGGTGTTCAGAACATCGCCAATTCGACCCGGGTTGGGGTCAACCAAATGGAATGCTTTACCGTCCAAATCCGGTTGGTGTGCAATGTAATCCATCGCATTGACCACAAAATCGACGGGTACAATATTGATTCGCCCGCCTTCAATACCAATCGTTGGCACCCAGGAAGGCAACAACTTGCGCATTTTCTGGATTAGCTTGAACAGATAATACGGTCCATCAATTTTGTCCATCTCACCAGTTTTGGAATCGCCCACCACGAAACCAGGGCGGTAGACTCGCCACGCACCCTTGACCTTCTTGCGCACGATCGCCTCTGAATCATGCTTGGTGCGGAAATATGGATGATCCAGATTCTCAGCTTCTTCAAACATGTCTTCACGGAAGATGCCTTCATAAAGACCCGCTGCCGCGATCGACGAGGTTAGCTGAAAGCAGCCCGCGCCAATTGCATTGGCAAGGTCAACTGCGTTCTCGGTGCCTTTGATATTGGTCTCTTGCTGGCTTTCCGCATCAGCAGCCAAATCGTAAATGGCAGCCAGGTGAAAAAAATGGGCAATGTTTTTGCTCAGCTCTTTGATCTCGGTGGCTTTCAATCCCAGCTTGGGTTTGGTGAGGTCACCCACCACAGGCACACACTGTCCTTTTTTGGCGCCCCAATACTTTTGCAGTTCGGGTACTTTGTCCAGGCTTGATTCACGAATCAAAAAGTAAATCGTGCCTTTGCGCTTTTGCTCAACCAAGCGCTTCACCAATCGTTTACCGATGAAGCCAGTGGCTCCGGTCACAAAATAATTCATGTATGTCTTCTCCGCGCGGGGTTTTTTTATGGAAGATACGTCTTTGGAAGGCTTACTATAACTGCCCGACCGAAATTCTCAAACTCCATGCGGTCTGTAACGGTATTTTGTCAGCACCGTACTTACGGGAAAACACGAGGTAGGGTTTAGTGTGCCTTCTCTAGTGTGGCATCGATAAACTACTACAATAAACAAAAAAGGCTCAGCCCCCCACGGGCTATTCGCCATCACAAGGAGAGACAACATGGCCGGTAAGAAAAAACCCATCAAAGGCGCAGTAGACAGCGCTCAACAATTGTGGACCGCAGGCGTGGGTGCCATCACCAAAGCGCAAGAAGAAAGCAACCGTGTTTTGGAAAACCTGGTCAAGGAAGGCCATGAAATTCAGGAGCGAACCGTGAAATTTGCAGATCAAAAAGTGGTTGAAGTGACTGGCAAAGTCAGCAAACTTGCTGGCTCAGTGTCCAGCAAAGCCACCCAACACTGGGACAAGCTGGAGCAAGTGTTCGAAGAGCGCGTTGCCCGCGCGCTGGGTCGCTTGGGGGTTCCAACCAACAAGGACGTCCAACAACTGTCCGAGCGCATTGATCAATTGTCAGCTGCAATTGCCGAATTGACCGGCAAAAAGGTGGACACCAAAGCCAGTGCTACCAAACGGACCACCACTCGCACTAAAAAATCCGCCGAGTAATTGAATCCTAAGCCGACAGGGCCAAAGGCGGTCTTGTCGGACACACTTTGCGGCTGGAGCTCATAACCCGCATGAACAATCGCAACTCTGACCCGAAGATCGGATTGGCCTTGGCTGGCGGCGGCCCCTTGGGCGCAATCTATGAAATTGGCGCATTGGTAGCACTTTCTGAGGCTATCGACGGGCTCGACCTGAATGACATGAGCGTTTACGTCGGTGTCTCCGCTGGCGGAATTGTGGCCACTGGTTTGGCGCACGATCTAACGCCGCATCAAATTTACAGATTGTTTATTGAAGGTGAGCCTGAAGAACTTGCCTTCGATCCTTCAATTTTGTTGCGTCCAGCCTGGAAAGAGTACTGGATGCGGCTGCGCAAGGTACCCAGTTTATTGGGCACCGCCATTTCCGATTATTTTCTACGCGATGACGCCACTTGGGTCAGTTGCATCGAACGCTTGGGTGCAGCAATACCCACGGGTTTGTTCAATGGTGACGAACTGCATGAATGGATGGCAGATCTGATTGCCAAAGGTGGCGGTACCAATGATTTCCGCAGCCTGCGCAACCGCCTTATTTTGGTGGCCACCGATCTCGATTCCGGCGATTCCATTCCCTTTGGCATGCCCGGATTCGATGATGTGCCCATATCAAAAGCGGTGCAAGCCTCTGCATCCCTTCCTGGCCTGTTTCCCCCCACAAGAATTGCCAACCGGCATTATGTGGACGGCGCGTTGAAAAAAACCCTGCATGCCTCCACCGCCTTAAAAGAGGGCGTGGAACTGTTGATCTGCCTGAACCCGCTCGTTCCCTACGATGACAGGCTGAACCCAAAAAACCATCGCCGTCGCGCCAAAGGTAAAGCTTTCCAGCCGGGCTCACGGTTATACGAAGGCGGCTTGCCTCTTGTGTTGTCACAAACATTCAGGTCAATCATCCATTCGCGCATGGACATTGGCATGGAGCGTTACGGACACCTGTACCCCAACGCCGATATTGTGTTGTTTGAACCTCAACATGGCGACGGAGAGTTTTTCTTCACCAACCCCTTCAGTTACGCCAGCAGACGTCGATTGTGTGAACATGCTTACCAGAGAACACGCGAGGAACTCTGGGCTAGAAGATATGACTTGGCTGAAAAGTTTTCCAGGCACGGACTGGAATTGAATCTGGAAGTTTTAAAAGATCCGACCCTACACTTAAGCAACAACGTTAGCAAAACACCAGCCCGTGCAGGATCAATGGTGTCGAAGTTTGACCAGCTTGAGGATTCACTCAATGAGCTTGATCGTTACCTACGGATCGCAAAAACCAGAAATGCTGCTTAATGACGCCATTACTCACTGGTAACAAAGGCAGTGAAGCCCCAAATACTCGACAAAACAACGTAGACTAATAATATTCAAAATACCAATAACAGACTTGCTGCATGAAGTCTTAAGCTCGATCAGGACTTTGGCCAGACAGGAGACGACCAGAACATGGAACGCAAGCCTCCAAGAAGAACAAGAGAACGGATTCTTGATTTGTCGCTCAGGCTTTTCAATGAATTCGGGGAGCCCAATATTACGACCACCGTGATTGCTGATGAAATGAACATCAGCCCCGGTAATCTGTATTATCACTTCCGCAATAAAGACGACATCGTCAACAGTATTTTTGCCAGCTTCGAAAAAGAAATCGACGGACTGCTCGACGTACCCGGCAACCGTCAGGCCAATATTGAAGATGCCTGGCTGTATCTCCAAGTCTCATTCGAACTGATCTGGCGGTATCGCTTTCTGTACCGCGACTTGAATGATCTGCTGTCGCGCAACCGTACCCTAGAAATCCATTTCAAACGCATCCTGAAACACAAAGTGGATGTGGCGCGCCGTCTGTGCCAAGGCCTCGTTGAATCGGGCGACATGATGGCCTCACAAGCGCAAATCAATGCATTGGCCACCAATATGGTAGTGGTGGCCACCTATTGGCTGTCATTTGAATACGTGCGCGACCCTCGCCACTTCAACGACGAAGCCACCATGAGCGCCGCACTGGCCAATGGTGTCTATCAGGTGATGTGTTTGCTGGCGCCCTATTTGCAAGGCAATGCCAAAGAACTGTTTGAAAGCCTGGCCCAATCTTTTATCACTGAAGAAAACACATAACAAGACCTAGGAGAACTTATGAGCGACTTGAAAGCCCGTTTTGAAAAGGCTGTGGCGGAATCAAAATCACTGCCCGCCCGCCCTGACAACCAAACCCTGTTGAAAATTTACGCCCTCTTCAAACAATCCACGGAAGGCGACAACACCGGCAAACGCCCAGGATTCACAGACATTGTTGGTCGTGCAAAATACGATGCATGGAAAGGCCTTGAGGGTACGAGTAACGATCAGGCCATGCAAAATTACATCGACCTGATCGAGTCGTTGAAATAAACCCGAGACCTTCTGGAAACAAAAAACCGGCCGCGGAGGCCGGTTTTTTTATGGCTGCTTGAAAAAATCAGGCAGCTGCCTTGAGTCCACAGGCACTGAGTCAAGTTTCGCTGCAACATGAACGCACACAGTTCGGCAAAGCTCCACCACCGTAGGTTCTTTCACTTGGTACAACACCAAAGTACCCTCTTTACGGCGCTGTAGAACTCCCGCACGGTACATCAAATTCAGATGGCGTGAGATATTGGACTGTGTAGAGTCCACCTCCTCCACAATGTCATTCACAGACTTTTCTCCATTGCACAAGGCATGGATGATCTTCAATCGCGTGGGCTCGGATAGCACCGCAAAATAGCCAGATACTTGTTCCAGCAGGGAATCCAGTTCACTCATAGCATGACCGATATGTTTTTTTATATTGAACTGATTGTACCCCCGTTTTTACACGGGGGTGGGGCTCAATGATTGGCCAGCAAAAGCCCAGCGTGTTCACGCATGGGGTGAAACTCGATGGTTTCCCATCGCTTTTGCATTACATCGAGATCGAACCTGGATGTTGCCAAAAAAGCATGGGTGTCAGCAGCATCAGTCACCATTCGACCCACGTTGGCGTCCATAAACCGGCGCAAATCATTGGCATTTTTGCTAGTCACCCATCGGGCACAACTGTAGCGGCTCGGCGCCAAACGCACTTCTACCCCATATTCACCCTTCAAACGTGCCTGCACCACTTCAAACTGAAGCTGTCCAATGGCCCCCAACAACATTTCCGAGCCTAGCAGGGGTTTGAACACCTGAATTGCGCCTTCCTGGCCCAGTTCCATCAACCCCTTTTGCAGTTGCTTGCTACGCATGGGGTCTTTCAATTCAACTGAGGCAAACAACTCCGGGGCAAAAAACGGCAAACCTGTGAACTGCAGACCCTCTCCTTCACTGAGCGAGTCACCCAGCTGCAGACCGCCGTGGGTGGTTAATCCAATAATGTCGCCGGCGTAGGCTTCGTCCACGCGATCACGGCGCTGAGAAAGAAAAGTCACCACACTGGTGGGACGGAAATCTTTTCCGGTCCGAAGCACCTTGAACTTCATACCGTGCTCAAAGCGGCCCGACAAAACCCGCACAAAGGCGATTCGATCGCGGTGGGAAGGATCCATGTTTGCCTGAATTTTGAAAACAACACCGCTGAATTTACTTTCAGTGGGTGCCACCTCTCGCTCGATCGCTTTGCGCGGTCCTGGATGGGGCGCTACATCCACCAATGCATCCAGTACTTCCTGAACACCAAAGTTGTTCACTGCCGAACCAAAAAACATGGGAGTTTGTTTGCCTGCAAGAAACTCAGAGGCATCAAAGCTGGGCGCAGCTGTGGTAACCAAGTCAATCTCCTGCTCGGCTTGCTGGAACTCGGCACCGAACCTGCTGCGCAGCAATTCGCGATTGTCGCCGTCAATCACCTCGTCATCCTCGCGACGGCGATCGGCCCCCGGAGTAAAAACACGCATGTGATTCTTGCGAATGTCAAAAATACCGTGGAACAACTTCCCTTGCCCCACTGGCCACGCAAATGGCACACAGGGAATTCCAAGAGTACTTTCAATTTCGTCCATCAATTCGAGGGGATCACGCACCTCGCGGTCCATCTTGTTGACGAAGGTAATGATTGGCGTATTACGCGCGCGGCACACTTCAATCAAGCGCAAGGTTTGTGGTTCAACACCATTGGCGGCGTCAATCACCATCAAGGCTGCATCCACCGCAGTAAGTACTCTATAGGTATCTTCGGAAAAATCCTGGTGACCTGGGGTGTCGAGCAGGTTGATCACCTGATCGCGATACTCCATCTGCATCACCGAGCTGGCCACGGAAATACCACGCTGCTTTTCAATTTCCATCCAGTCCGACGTGGCGTGGCGGCTGGCCTTGCGTGCTTTCACACTACCCGCAATTTGAATGGCACCCGCAAACAGCAGCAACTTTTCAGTCAGCGTAGTTTTGCCCGCATCGGGGTGGGAAATAATTGCAAACGTTCGGCGACGCTTGACTTCAGATTCAATGGACACAGCAGCCCTTTGGCGCAAAAGCCGTGATTTTACACGCCCAAGGGGTTAAATTCACCTCCTTTCATTGTCGTATCGATATATAAATCAATACCCTGATAGAAACCCTGTTGCGGACATCCCGTATTGCTCATTTTTATTACAACAACGACATTAACACGGTGTTTTTGCACATTCGATTCGTTCATTTAAAGAACGATAACAATCACAAAACCCGAACCCAATGGGTGCAGTTTTATCAAATCATAGGGGATACCAATGAAAGCAATTCTGGCAAAATCAGCCGTTGCAATCAGCCTGGCCGCGATGGCCATGGGAGCAGCTCACGCCGACAAATCCAAGTGGCCCAAAAGCTTTACGGTAGGCACAGCGTCACAGGGTGGCACTTACTATGCCTACGGTGCAGGTTGGGCCAACCTGGTGGCAGAAACGGTCGGGATTACTGGTGGTGCAGAAGTAACCGGCGGCCCCACTCAGAATCTGGCACTGGTGCACACCGGCAAGCTGGCTTTTGGCATGACCACCATGGGGCCCGCCCGCGAAGCATTGGACGGCAAAAGCCCATTGGCTCCCGGCCTGAAAATGAACAAGGTGTGTGCCATGTTCCCCATGTATGAAACCCCGTTCTCAGTCACCGTGCTGTCCTCCAGTGGCATCAAATCGATCAAAGACATTCCGCCCGGTTCAAAAATCGGTTTCGGCCCGGCCGGCTCTACTTCCGATACCTACTTTCCCAAAATGCTGGAAACGCTGGGCGTCAAATTTGAACGCCGTAACGGTGGCTGGAGCGATTTGGGTGGTCAATTGCAGGATGGCTTGATCGACGTAGTCGCATTCGCCGCCGGTGTGCCCATTCCAGCAGTGACCCAGCTTGAAGTACAAACCAAGATCAATATTCTTGAATTTACGGAAGCTGAGCAAAAGAAAATCATGGACACCTACCCGGTGTCTGCATTCCCCATCAAGGCCAATACTTACAAGACATTAACCCAAGACGCCCGTGCTGTATCAATGTGGAACTACGCGATTGCCAACTGCGATTTGCCAGAAAGCTTTGTGTATGAGGCCACCAAGGCCGTATTGGACAACAATGAAAAAATGTTGACCATCCACAAAGGCGCGCGCACTACCTTGGCGCAAAACTGGGACAAAAACACCTTCATCCCCTTCCACCCCGGTGCCGCAAAGTACTACGAGGAAAAAGGTTTCAAAATCCCAGCTCACTTGAAACTGAAGTAAATATCGATCAATCCATTTGATCCAGTGAATGTCAGGTATTGAATCCAATACCTGACGCGCTTCCGCAACCAGTCTTACTATTCTTGAATCGGCTCCATCATGTCCACACCCACTAGCGCATCCAGCACTGCCGCAGAGGATCGACTCATCGCCCAGGGCGTTGATGACGAACCCCCAGCGAATAATCAGCGCACTTTCACCCAGCACGCGGCTTTAATCGTCTCAATTCTGTCGGCGGGCTACGCCTTTTGGCACGTCTTCTCCTTGAATGTGGCCCCCATAGAAACCTGGGCTTTTCGCATTCTTCACGTGGCTGGTGCCCTGATTATTGGTTTCATTGCCTACTCGTCTTCAAATGTAGATCAACCCCAACGCGGCAATCCGGGCCTGATCAAGGCTCTGGCGGCGCTGCTGGCCATGCCGGCGATTTATGCCCTGTACACGGTGTATGACATGCAGCAGATCATCGCTGCAGGCGAGATGATTACTCCGGAAATGGAAGTCAACCAATTTGGCATCCCTTTGTCGATAGCTACTTTCGGTGCGATTGTTGGCACCTGGTTTCTGCGACCGCAAGGCACAAAATTCAACTGGCTTGATGGCA
>NZ_LUJK01000047.1 GCF_001601825.1 Limnobacter sp. CACIAM 66H1
CGCTGAATTGGTGGTGGTGCAAGACGCTTACCTGACGCCTGCCACCGTTCAGTATGCCGATGTTTTATTGCCGGCTACCACCTGGGGGGAAAAGGAAGGTACGGTCACCAACAGCGAAAGGCGAATCAGCCGCGTGCGGCCTGCCATGCCTGCCTATGCGGATTCAAAAAACGATTGGCAAATCGTGGTGGAGTTTGCAAAACGCCTAGAAGTTGAATTGCAAAAGCTGGGTGTTGAAAGCCCACGTGTGCCGGGTGGCGCTGAAGCTTTTATGCCCTACACCAGCACCGAAGAAATTTTCAACGAGCATCGCGAAACCACGCGGGGCCGTGATCTCGACATTACGGGATTGAGTTATGCAACCTTGGAAACCATGGGCCCGCAACAATGGCCCATGCCTGAAGGCGCAGCCCAGGGCAAAACACGCCTGTACGAGGAGGGGGTCTACCCCACCACTACAGGCAAGGCCAAGTTTGTATTTGCCAATTATGAACCCGTGGCCGAAGAGGCTGATGCACGCTTCCCATGGCGCTTGAACACCGGGCGCCTGCGTGATCAATGGCATGGTGCTAGCCGCACAGGTACTTTGGCCGAATTTTTTTCGCACGAAGCCGAGCCAGTGATTGCCTTGCACCCGGCCGATTTCAAGCGCCTGAATTTGAAACCCAACGGATGGGTGTCGGTGAAGTCTCGCCGTGCCACCATTACGTTGCGTGCGAAAGAAGACGAATCGGTTGCACGCAACCAGGCCGTGTTGCCCATGCATTGGGGGCCAGAGTTTTTTGGTGGAAAGTCGGGTGTTGGTGGCGTGAATGCGCTCACCACAGAGGCCTTTGATCCGTATTCCAAGCAGCCTGAACTAAAGCATTCCGCTGTGCATATTCAACGCGCTCATTTGCCCTGGCAAGTGGTGGTGTTTGTGCACAGTGAACACTGGTTAAGTCTGTGGCAAAAAGCCCGAGCGCTGTACTCGGAATTTGACGTGGCAGTGTGCGTACCCGTCGGCCGTGAACAAACCGGTGTGCTGTTTCGTGCAGCCAGTGCGCAGGCACCGGGTAAGGAGATTGTTGACCGTTTGCAAGCTTTGTTTGAATGCGAGGGTGGCGACGTCATGGTGTATTCCGATCCGAGAACCAACGCACAGCGGCGAATCGGTGTGAAGTTACAAGCTACACCCCAAGGTCAAAAAGCCATGCTGAGCAAGGTGTTCTTGGCGGGTAATATCGAATCCGAGGCGTGGTTGAGAAATTATTTTGATCAACAACTGGATGTCATGCCCCTGCGCAGTTTTCTTTTGGCGCCAGCAAGCCAGCCACCTGGGGTACACACCGAAGCAGTGCGCATGGTGTGCAACTGTGTGGGTGTTTCTGAACAGGCCATACAGGCCGGAATTGCGATTGCCTGCGCAAAAAGTTCTGGTGTAAACCCATTTGGCGATGAAAATGAAGTGCTCACTGGTTTACAGGCCAACCTGAAATGCGGCACGCAATGTGGTTCCTGTGTGCCTGAAATTCGGAAACTGATTCGCGCACAGGCCAGCCTTGCTACAATAGCGCCTTGAGTTTCTCTTGAGCCGACATGCCCAATTCCATCCAAACTGGCAATTTTTCCTGCGCACCATTCATTAAAGAAATTGGTCGCGGGAAGGATGGTGCTCGTGGCTTGCCCCTTGATCAAGCCAAAACCCTGTTTTCAGCCATTTTGCGCGGTGAGGTGTCCGATTTTGAACTGGGCGCGGTGCTGATTGCATTGCGTGTCAAGGGCGAAAGCCACGACGAGTTGATCGGTTTTTTGCAAGCCATCGCCGAGCACTGGCCCGACGAGAGCCATTCGCCGCATTTTCACACCCTGCAAGCGCTCAACGCGCGATCCCGGGCCGAGGGCAAACCTGTCATTGTGATTCCCAGCTACAACGGTGCACGACGCAAGCCCAACTTTACCCCGCTGTTGGCGGGCCTTTTGGCGCAGCGCGGCTACCCTGTACTGGTTCATGGCTTGCAAAGTGACTTTACAGGGCGAGTGACCAGTGCAGAGGTATTTGCTCACTTGAACTGGAACGCAGTGGACCTGTCTCATCCTGCTCCAGTGTACTTGCCCATGGCGCAAATTTACCCGCGTATTGAAACCTTGTTGCAAACCCGCAAAATGCTGGGCGTTCGCAGTTGCACGCACACGCTGGTCAAGCTGATTGTGCCCAGTGCGTTTGCAGATGCCTTGCTGGTGACCAGTTATACCCACCCGGAATTCTGGACTTTACAGCGTGAGGTGCTCTGCGCTACTGGTCACACTGCACTGGTGTTGCGCGGCCACGAAGGTGAACCGGTGGCTGCACCCTACCGCAGCCCTCGTATGGATGGCGTGAAAGCCGGTCGCACCTGGTGTATTTCCGAGCCCGAAAACCTGTTCACCGAGCAGCCTGATCCCCACCCCGACATCGACGCAGAATCAACCGCGCGCTTGATTGAAATGTGGCTGAACAATCCGCAGGAAATGCCGCATGGTTTTGCGCGACAACTGGATGCGATTGAGGCAATACACCGCGCAGCAAGCCATGCAGCAGTTTGATGTGATCGTAATTGGAGCCGGTGCTGCTGGACTGATGTGTGCCGCACAGGCCGGGCAGGGTGGTTTGCGGGTCGCCTTGTTGGACCACAGCGAAAAACTGGCTGAAAAAAATTCGGATCAGTGGTGGCGGGCGTTGCAATTTCACCAACATGAATGTGTCTGAGGGCAATTTCATTTCGGAAAACCCAAAGTTTGCGCGCGCTGCCTTGATGCGTTACACACCCGCCAATTTCATTGGATTGGTCAAGCAATACAACATACCATTCCATGAAAAGCACAAAGGTCAGTTGTTTTGTGACCGCAAAAGCGATGACATCATCGACATGTTGGCGGCTGAATGCAATGCCGGCAAAGTGAAATGGTTTCGACCGCACAGCGTGAACCTCGTTGAGCACGATGGCAGCTACTTCAAATTGACCACCACGGCAGGTGCCCTGCAGGCTCGCAATGTGGTGGTGGCCACAGGTGGTTTGCCCGTGCCCAAGATAGGCGCCACTGATTTTGGTCTGAAGTTGGCCAAGCAGTTTGGCCATGCGCTGGTGGATCAAAGGCCGGCACTGGTGCCGCTGACCTTTGATTCTGCCCAGTGGGAGCCCTTTGTTGAATTGGCAGGGGTTGCGTTGCCGGTGTACAGCCGCGGTAGCGACCCCCACGCCCCCTGGTTTGATGAAGACTTGTTGTTTACCCACCGGGGCTTGAGTGGCCCTGCCGTGCTGCAGGCCTCTACTTACTGGAATCCGGGCAAGCCAATTACGCTGAACCTGGCTGGCCGGCAAACCGACGCAGCGGCGCTACAAACCGATTTGTTACAGGCCACGCTGGGTGCGAAAGCCAATGCCGAAAACTGGTTTGCAGCGCAAGTGCCACATTGGCCCAAGCGTTTGGCACAAGCCTGGTTGAAGAAGCCTGAACTGCAGACCATTGCTGGTCGCAAGGTGGCCGAGTTGGGTAAAAAGCAGTTGGGCCCGCTGGCGCAGCTAATTGCAGCTTGGCAGCTGGTGCCCAGTGGCACCGAAGGTTACAAAAAAGCCGAAGTGATGCGCGGCGGGGTTAGCACCGCTGATTTGCAAGCTAAAACCCTCGAGTCGCGCAAAATTCCAGGCCTGTACTTCATTGGAGAGGTGGTGGATGTCACAGGCTGGTTGGGTGGCTACAACTTCCAGTGGGCTTGGGCCAGTGGCTACACCGCAGCCCATGCGATATTGGGCCAAAAATAGTTGAAAATCCTTGAGAAAACCGGCTTTCGCATGGTACTATCTCGGTCTTTGCCAGATTCTTGGCGGTAACTCTTTGCTCTAACGCATTGGGTTTTGCATAAAACAATGTGCAAAATCAATGGGTTAAGGGTTTGAAAGAGCTGAAAAACAATTTACGAACACCCGATTGGAGCCATATGCCAAACGTTCGCGTTAAAGAAAACGAGCCATTTGAAGTAGCCCTGCGTCGCTTCAAGCGCACAATTGAAAAGACAGGCCTGTTGACTGAACTGCGTTCACGCGAGTTCTATGAAAAGCCAACTGCTGAGCGTAAGCGTCTGAAAGCCGCTGCCGTGAAGCGTCACTACAAGCGCCTGCGCAGCCAGATGTTGCCCAAGAAAATGTATTGATTCGTTTGGTATGTCACTGAAAGCGCAAATTCTTGAAGACATCAAGCAGGCCATGAAGGCCCGCGAGCAAGCAAAACTCGCAACGCTTCGAATGCTCTCAGCGGCAATCAAACAAAAAGAGGTCGACGAACGCGTCGAACTCGACGATGGGGCCATTCTTGCCATCATCGAAAAGCAAATCAAGCAACGAAACGAAGCCGCCATCCAGTTTGAGCAGGGTGGTCGGCCAGAGTCGGCTGAGGCTGAAAAAGCCGAAGCTGCAGTTTTGGCATCTTATCTCCCCGCGCAATTGTCTGAGGCTGAAGTGGTGGCAGAAATACAGGCCATTGTTCAGGCTGTGGGCGCAACCGGTCCGCAAGACATGGGCAAAGTCATGGGCGCAGTGAAAGCCAAGTTGGCCGGAAAGGCTGACATGAGCAAAGTATCCGGGTTGGTCAAGGCCGCTTTGACCAAATAAGCGGGCCCATCGCAAGCCAACTGCTCGTTTCCTCCCCTTTGGGTTTGTTATTCTAGAAGTCGGGCCTTCGGCTCTGATTTTTCTGCATGTGAATTCACCCAAACTGCATGATTCCTCAAAGCTTTATTGATGACTTACTCTACCGCCTCGACATTGCCGATGTGGTGGGACGTTATGTGCAATTAAAAGCAGCCGGGGCTAACTTGCAGGGCTTGTGTCCGTTCCACAACGAGAAATCTCCATCATTCACGGTCAGTCCGTCCAAGCAGTTCTATCACTGTTTTGGTTGTGGTGCACATGGCAATGCAGTGGGGTTTGTGATGGAGCACCTTGGCCTTACCTTCCCCGAAGCCGTTGAAAACCTGGCTGGTAATCTGGGCCTTGAGGTGCCTTATGAAAAAGGCATGGATGTTCCGGCTGAAGTGCGTTCTGAGCGGGAAGAGTTGGTGGAGTTGCTGACGCGCGCCGCCAACTACTACAAAGGTCAGTTGAAAAAAAGCCCGGTGGCGATTGATTACCTGAAGAACCGCGGATTGACGGGGCAAGTGGCTGCCCGCTACGGCATGGGTTATGCCCCCGATGGGTATCAAAACCTTGAGACGGTGGTTGAAAATTACGCCAGCAATACCCAGCTCGATTTGGCCGGGTTGACCAAGATCAGCGACAGCAATCGCAGATACGACGCGTTTCGAGGTCGAATCATGTTTCCGATTCGCAATGCCAAGGGGCAGGTGATCGGGTTTGGTGGTCGTGTACTGGGTGACGAAAAACCCAAATACCTGAACAGCCCTGAAACGCCTGTGTTCTCAAAAGGGCATGAGGTGTACGGTTTGTTCGAGGCGCGTCAGGCCATTCACAAAATGGGCTACGCCTTGGTGAC
The DNA here is from genome assembly GCF_001601825.1 of Limnobacter sp. CACIAM 66H1. Classification (GTDB taxonomy): domain Bacteria; phylum Pseudomonadota; class Gammaproteobacteria; order Burkholderiales; family Burkholderiaceae_B; genus Limnobacter. The sequence continues at coordinate 5,509 of NZ_LUJK01000047.1, forward strand.
CGAGGGTTACATGGATGTGGTGGCTCTGGCGCAATGGGGTTTCGAGAACGCGGTGGCCACGCTGGGTACAGCAGTCACGCCTGATCACGTGTTGAAATTATTCAAACAAACCGATCGGCTGGTGTTTGCCTTTGATGGTGACGGTGCTGGTCAGAAAGCAGCCTGGCGTGCTTTGCAGGCCTGCTTGCCACATGTCAGTGAAAACAAGCGGGCGGATTTCATTTTCCTGCCCGCCGAGCATGACCCTGACTCATTTATTCGAACCGAAGGTCCAGACGGCTTCGAGGCCATGGTGGCGCAAGCTGCCTCTTTGTCCGAGTTTTTGACACGTTACCTGGAGCGAAACTACCCTTTGCAACAAATTGAGGGCAGTGCGGCAGCCATTTCATTTCTAAAGCCTTTGATTGTGCAGATGCAGCCCACTGTCTACAGGTCTTCGCTGTTGCGTGCATTGGCGAATTTGCTGGGTGCGACACCCATGGAGCTTAGTCGCCACCTTGGTTTGAAAAGCCGTGAGGGTGGGGGTGATTACTTTTCGCCGAAAAACAAGGGGCAATTTCAAGGCGGGCAGCAAAGCGGTCTGCAGGGTCAGTTTTCTGGCAAAAAATTGGGTAAGCGGTTCGGAAAGTTTGAGGATGAGCCGCTTCAAAACAATTGGGGGCCAAGGCCCACGGCAAAATCACCATTGTTGAGCCTGGCTGCGCGGGTTATTCGGGCGCCCCAACATGTCGAGCTGTGCAACACATTGCTTGAGCTCTACGAGCGGGAGAAAAACCCTGCCGCAGAGGTGCACAGTTTTGTCCATTTGCTTGAAAAGATCAGAAATGACCCCAACTTGCTTGAAGCGAGGCTTCAGCATGCCTTCAACGACGAAGTGCATCAAAACTGGGTTAACTCGGTTCTCAAAGAGGCGCGCAGTTTGGATGATTCCCTCGATTTTGAAACCGAGTTGCGTTCTGGCGTGTATCAATGTAGCGAGCTTTGGTTTAAGGCTGAGCTGGAGCGGCTAAGCGCTGAAATGCCCACCCAGGGGGAGCAGCTGCGTTGGTATCACGAGTGCATGCAACGCTTCCAAGAATTAAAACAAAAGCGAGTTAATCAGTTATAATTAAGGGTTACGGTGCAGCTTTTGCATCTTTTTGTAGTGCGTATTTGCGCACTGAGTGGCTGTTATTGAGTTGTTCAGGGAATGAATGTTCAAAATACTCAACATTTTTTCAAAAACACAGGAACAGAAAGCCAAATCCGGCCACAAAACCAAGTCTGCGAAGTCACAGGCCGTGAATTCTCAGCATACCGATACACACACACAGATTCCTGGTGGCCAAAAGCCGGAGAAGGAATCCTCCACTAAGGCATCCAAACGCAAGGGAGCGTCGTCAATGGCAGGGAAGAAGGTTTCTCCTCAAAAGGCAACTGTAAAAGAAGCGAAAGTAAACACCGTGGTTAAGAAGACAGAATCCAAGAAAACAGCACCTGTTGCTGAAAAGCCTGTGAGCAAGAAAGCCGCTGCGCCCGCACCCGCACCTGTTGTGGCCGAAGAAAAGCCCAAACGTGGTCGCAAGCCCAAAGTGGTTGAGGCAGTGCCTGAGCCCGTGGCCAAGGCAGCCAAGCCAGTGGCCAAAGCAGCCGCCAAACCGGCCAAGGTTGCCGAGCCTGTAGCGGTAGAGGAAGCACAGCCCAAGAAACGTGGTCGCAAACCCAAGGTGGTGGAACAGGCGGCGCCTGCACCAGCCGCAGAGGCCCCAAAAGGGCGCGGACGCCCGCCCAAAGCTGGCAAGCCCAAGGCTGAAGAAGAGGATGACGAGGATATCGATTCCGGTGCAGACGCATCGCTCGATTCCGACGACGTGCCTGAAGACGACGATTCTGATGCCAAAAAAGCCGACCTGGTGATCATGCCCAAGCGTGGTCGTGGCTCCAAGGCCAAAGACAAAGCCCTGATCAACTCGGCTTACCTCAGCTCGGCCAACGCCACAGTTGAAGAACTCGAATTGCGCCGCAACCAGCTTAAAACCCTGATCAAAATGGGTAAAGAGCGCGGCTACCTGACCTTTGCTGAAATCAACGACCACTTGCCTGACGATGTAACCGACGGCGAAGTGATCGAAGCCATGGTCAGCACCTTCCACGACATGGGTATCACTGTTTACGAACAGGCCCCTGACGCTGAAGCCTTGTTGATGAACGACAACGCACCCGTGGGCACTTCTGCTGAAGACGCAGAAGAAGAAGCTGAAGCCGCGTTGAGCAACGTTGACTCTGAATTTGGCCGCACCACCGACCCAGTTCGCATGTACATGCGTGAAATGGGTACGGTGGAGTTGCTGACCCGTGAAGGCGAGATTGAAATTGCCAAGCGAATTGAAGCCGGCCTGAAAGACATGGTGCAGGCGATTTCGGCTTGCCCGGCGATCGTCGAAGACGTGGTGGGCCTCGGCCAGCGCATTGCTGAAGGTTTGTCGACAGTAGATGAGGTGGTGGACGGCATTGTTGACGACTCCATGACCGATGACATGGTTGAAGCGGCTGCCCCTGAAGAGGTCAGCGACGACGAAGACAGCGATGACGAAGAAGAAGGCAATGACGGTGGCACCACCTCCGGCATGTCGGCTCGCCAGCTGGAAGAACTCAAGAAGAATTCTCTGGTGGTTTTCGCTGAAATTGAAAAGCAGTTTGCCAAGCTGAAAAAAGCACGTGCAGATGGTGGCTACAATTCTGCAGCCTACAAAAAAGCCAAGGAAGCGATTGCCGAACAGTTCATGAAAATTCGCTTCACGGCCAAGCAGGTTGAGCGCCTGTGCAGCATTTTGCGAGAGCAAGTGGACAGTGTCCGCAAGATTGAACGTGAAATTTACGACATTGCCGTGAACCGCGTTGGCGTACCCCGCGAGCAGTTCCTCGACAAGTTCCGTGGTCATGAAGTGGAAGCGGCCTGGGTGGATACATTCAGCGCATCCAATGCGGCTTGGGCTGAAACCTGGGCGCGTAATATTCCCGCGATCAACGAATTGCAGCAGAAGCTGGTCGCCATTCAAGACGCTGTTTCTTTGCCCTTGAATGACCTGCGCGCGATCAACAAACAAATGGTGTCTGGTGAAAACCGTGCCCGTTTGGCCAAGCGTGAAATGATCGAGGCCAACTTGCGTCTGGTGATTTCGATTGCCAAGAAGTACACCAACCGTGGCCTGCAATTCCTCGATTTGATCCAGGAAGGCAACGTGGGCTTGATGAAGGCGGTGGACAAGTTTGAATACCGCCGTGGCTACAAGTTCTCAACCTATGCCACCTGGTGGATCCGCCAGGCCATTACGCGCTCTATTGCTGACCAGGCACGCACCATTCGTATTCCGGTGCACATGATCGAAACCATCAACAAGATGAACCGTATCAGCCGTCAAATTCTGCAGGAAACCGGTATTGAGCCCGATCCAGCGACCTTGGCCGAGCGCATGGAAATGCCCGAGGAAAAGATTCGCAAGATTCTGAAAATCGCGAAAGAACCCATTTCGATGGAAACACCGATTGGTGACGACGACGATTCTCACTTGGGCGATTTCATCGAAGACAACCACACTTTGGCCCCGCAAGACGCCGCACAGTACAGCAGCCTGCGCTTTGTGACCAAAGATGTGCTCGATTCGCTGACCCCACGCGAGGCGAAAGTGCTGCGTATGCGTTTTGGTATTGAGATGAGCACCGACCACACGCTGGAAGAAGTGGGCAAACAGTTTGATGTAACCCGTGAGCGGATTCGTCAAATTGAGGCCAAGGCACTTCGCAAGCTGCGTCACCCCAGCCGCTCAGACAAGCTGAAAAGCTTCCTGGAAGGCGAATAAAGCTTTTGAAAGGTAAAGTGGGGCTGTAGCTCAGCGGTTAGAGCAGAGGACTCATAATCCTTTGGTCGAGGGTTCGAACCCCTCCGGCCCTACCAGTAAAAACAAGGACTTAGAGGTGAACAGCCCCTAAGTCCTTTTGTTTTCAAACCTTGATCAGCAGGGTGTTGAATTCTCGGATCACTTGCGTAAATGCATCTGCATGCAATGTTTCCAGGCGATGTGCCCGAAGTTTCGCAACATGCTCAAAGGTAAGCGGTTCCGCTTCAATCACACCCATGGTCCAGTTGTCGAACATGCGTTCTTTCATTGGAGAAATTTGAATGATTCGACTGTCGGTGTGCCGCTTGTCGTCCAGAATTTTCATGTAGGTGCGCAACACAATTTGCTCGGGCCCTTCCAGCACTTGCATGAACATGCCGCCACCGTGAACCAACACGCCGGTGATGTCCGCAGCTTTGTTGTTTTTCCTGGAGGTCAGCAAAATTTCCTTCAGTGCTTCTTCACTGAAATCGGACTTGGCCTGGCTGCAATATAAAAGACGAATCATGAGCAGCACTCCGGGTGGGCTGGGGGTTTAGCGATTTGATTTCACCATGCTAGTGTGTTGAGCCGACAGTGCGTCGAGAGAAGATGTGGGTGATTCAGGTGGCAATTCCTGCTTTACCCGCATGGGCTGGGCGATGGCTTCATTATTTTCTGACAGGCTGTCAGCCGAAGTCTTGCTGTCATATTCCTGTATGCCTGATTTATATCGGGAATTGTTCTAAGTATCTTTCTGTCTTTCCACCCTGAAAACCCATCCTCAGCATCATCATGATCTCTGGCGACAAACCCCCGATAGCCTTCACCATGCCCGATCCCAAGAAGGCGGATGCTTTGGCCGCCTCTCGCCCGCCGGAGGTGAAAACGGCCGCGGACCGGGATGGGGCCAGTGTGGTGGTGTCGATTTCAAGGCCCAGGGGTACAATGTTGGTCGACAGCACTACCCCATTTGATGCGGACAAAGTGGAAATGATTCGCCGTCAGCTCAGTGAGGGTGGCTTGAAAATTGATGCCAATATTGTGGCTGATCGTATGATTAACGATCAAAAAGCGCTGTTGGGTGGGTAAATTTTTAAAAGTGTTCACTTAAATTTGATTTTTAGCTGTTTGTAAAAAATTCCATATAAATCAATTATTTGTGCGTAATTATGAGTGTACAGTTGTACTCTTCTGACACTTTATTCTAGTTTTTTCAGCAAAATATCTTGCGAAAAACAGGCGTTTTTAGTTACATTGGTGCACATATGTTCACTAATGTGGAAAACGCCATGAGAACCAATAGCCAACTGTCCAACAAAGTCGTTCGCGGACTCTCCAGAATTCTGGGCCAGGAATTCGTGACTTTCTGGCTGGAGCAAGCCGGCAGCACAGTGTCAACCGATCGTTGTTTGGCCGAGGTGGTGCGTATTGACCGTGAAACTGCCGATGCAGTCAGTCTGTGGTTGCGCCCCAATGCCTTGTTCAAAGGTTTCGAGGCTGGCCAACACGTGAACTTGAGCGTGACGATTGATGATGTAGTGCACACCCGTTCTTACAGTTTCAGCAGCGCGCCGTTGGCCACTGGCCTTGTGCGCTTGACCATCAAGCAGACCCCGACCGGCCTGGTGTCACGTTATACCGTGAATCAGCTTGAAGTGGGCGCTGTGGTGGAACTGGGCGATGTGTTTGGCGACATGACCCTTGCTCACACCCAGCCAAATCTGAACGCCGAACGCCCCACCATGTTGCTGTTGGCGGCCGGTAGCGGTATTACCCCAATGATCAGCCTGATTGAAGAACTGCAAGCCAAGGGTTGGCCCGCCGATGTCACACTGATGAGCTGGGCGCGCAACCCGGAAGATGTGCTGTTTGATGCGTTGCTGAAGGCCAAAACCAACGAACACTTCAAGTATGTACGCTTGCTGGAAAGTGGTGCGAATGTGGCTGAAGGTGATTTGGTAGGCCGCCCCAGTGCTGAGCAGTTTGCTGCCGTCGCAGGCACCTTGGACAACACTGACGTTTACGCTTGCGGCCCTGATGGTTTCATGACTGCGCTGCGCGGCATTTTGGGTGACGCGCCCAAGAGCTTCCACGCCGAATCATTTACCCCCATGGCCTTGAGCATTGACGAGAACGCCGAGGTCAAAACATTCACTGTGACCCTGACCAAAAGCAATCGCATTCTTGAGGTGAGCAACAACAAGCCACTGTTGAAAGCATTGCAGGAGCAGGGCATTAACCCACCGCATGGTTGTGGCATGGGAATTTGTAACACCTGTTCTTGCGAAAAGCTGACTGGTACTACGCAAAACATGCAAAACAAATCAGTGTGTGGCAACAACAACACGGCGCTGCGTTTGTGTATCAACGCCGCCCAAGGCCCGGTTTCACTGGACCTGTAAAAGCAAAACCTAAAAATACTGGAGCAAATCATGAGAAAAGCCGACCGCAAATTGAGCCCCGCTGAACTGGAACAGTTTGGTGCCGAGATTGAAGCGATTCGCCAGAAGCATTTGGCCGACGTGGGCGAACGTGATGCCAAGTACATCACCAAAATTGAAAAGGCCGTGCGCTACACCGAAATCGCAGGCCGTGGTTTGTTGATGGCTGGTATTTTCCCACCAGCATTTATTCTGGGTACCTTGACTTTGGGCGTGTCGAAAATTCTGGAAAACATGGAGCTGGGCCACAATGTGATGCATGGCCAATACGACTTCATGCAAAACAAGCGACTGATGGGCCAAACCTATGAGTGGGACACTTGGTGTACCAGCGACAATTGGCGCTACAGCCACAACTATCGCCACCACACTTACACCAATGTGTTGGGTGAAGACCACGACATCGGTTACGGCGTGCTGCGCCTGTTCCCTGAGCAAAAATGGGAGCCCCGTTTTTTGTTGAATATTCCGATGATGGCGCTGCTGGCCACCTTCTTTGAAAACCTGTTGGCTTTGCAAACGCTTGAGCTTGAAAAAGTGATCAGCGGTGAAAAAACCCTGAAGGAAACCAAAGACCGAGCCATTCCGACCTTCAAGAAAGCCGGTCGGCAAATTGCGAAAGACTATGTGTTCTTCCCACTGTTGGCTGGCCCATTCTTTTTGCCAGTGTTGGCAGGCAACTTCTTGGCGAACATCATTCGCAATTACTGGACTTTCACGATTATTTTCTGTGGTCACTTCACGGCTGATTCTGAAGTGTTCGACAAGTCAATTATTGATGGTGAATCGCAAGCCCATTGGTATCTGCGGCAGTTGAAAGGTTCGTCAAACCTGACCGGTGGCAAACTGTTTCACATCATGTCTGGCAACCTGAGTCACCAGATTGAACACCACCTGTTCCCCGAAGTACCTGCGCATCGCTACGCTGAAATGTCAGTAGAGGTGCAGGAAGTGTGCAAACGTTACGGTCAGCATTACAACAAGGCTTCGATTGTGAAGCAGTTTTCAACTGTGGTGGCCCGTGCATTCAAGTACAGCTTGCCAAGCTTAAAGCGCAAGAATCAAGAACCCTTGGCAGCTTGATTACTGTGTATCACGGGTTTTTGTAACCCATTGGCTGATTTCCTGCGTTAGGAACTGTGCACTCCCCAAGGGGTGCGCAGTATCCATAACAAATGAAGGAAGTCAGCCATGAAAAAACTAATTTCTATTGCCGTTTTGTCTGCAGCTGCAGCAAGCCCCGCTTTCGCTGAAGGCCCCTACCTGGGCGCCGCCTACAACAGCCTGGGAATTACCGACAGCCGTATCGGTGGAGTCGAGCTGGATGTCGACACGCTGGGTGTGGTCGGTGGCTACGAACTCAGCCCCAACCTGGCCGTAGAGGGTCGCCTGTTGACGGGTGTGGACGAAGAAAACTCGGGCGCATTCCGAGCCGAGGTCGATTCCTATATCGGTGCCAACCTCTTGGGCAAGTTGCCTTTGAACAACCAGTTTTCGCTGTATGGCACGTTGGGCTATGGTTTTCTGGATGCCAACATCAGTGGTCCCGGCTTTAATACCAGCGACGACGATGGTGCACTCAGCTATGGCGGTGGTGTGATGTACACCGCAGGCAACGTGAATATTCGTGCTGGCTATGAAATGCTTTACGACAAAGACAACATCGAAGCCGATGGCCTGAATTTGACTGCCACATTTGCATTCTGATCTCAAGTTAATCCGGGGTGTGCCAGCCCTGGCCACCCCTGTGTTCACGGCTTGCGACACTCCTTGAGTGTTTGATCATTCAATGTCGGGAAGAGATGGCTTTTTGTGTTTCTTCTTGGTAATTTTCTGATGTAACAAAACCCCTACACTTTTGAGGGGTCCTTTGCTCATCGAGAGTTTGAATGGTTCGAGCCGCATTTTTTCTCAGTTTATGGTTGCTATCACTTGCCGCGCATGCGGCGCCCTTGCGCATCGGGGTTTCTGAAACCCTGTTGTCTTTGCCTTTGTACGTCGCCGAGGCGGAGGGGTTTTTTCAGAAACGTGGTGTGAATGTTGAGTTTGTGAATTGCATTGGCGGTAATCGCTGTGTAAAAAACATGCTTGACGGTCAAACCGACATGTCGACAGCCACCGAGCTGCCCGTGGTGTTCAACAGTTTTTCCCGAAGTGATTTCGCAATTTTGACCAGCTTTGTCAGTGTTGCGAACGATTTGAAGGTGGTGGCGCGCACTGATGCCAAAATTACGGAGCCTGGCAAGCTGCGTGACAAAACCCTGGGCTATGTCAAAGGTGGTGCAAGCCAATATGTGCTGGATTTGGTACTGGTTTACAACGGTATTGACCCAGACACGGTGAAACTCAAAGCGATTACCCCTGAGACGGCACTGACCGCTTTGGCCAACAAGGAGGTGGATGCACTGTGCATTTGGGAGCCATTTGTGTCTCGCATTGAGTTGGAGCTGGGGACTGATGTACAACTGGTGCCCATTCCCAAGTTGTACACAGAAACATTCAATTTGATTGCCATGCAAAGCGCAATCAAAGCCAGGCCGCAAGAACTTGAACGGATTGTGCAGGCCTTGAAGGACAGCACCCAGTTTATCCAGACTCATCCCGAGAAGGTGAAGGCCTTGGCTGCCAAGCGTTTGAGAGTACCGGTGACGCTGATTGACAAAATATTTGATGACTACCGTTTTCGCTTGAGTTTGAACCGTTCTTTACCGCGCACAATGGAGGGGCAGGGGCGCTGGGCCCTGCGGGTGGGGCATGTGCCAAGCAATCTGCCTCAACCCAATTACACCAGTTTTTTATACCCGGCATTTTTGAAAACAGTCGACCCCAGCGCTGTGTCGCTTCAATAACGGGAAGTATTTAGTGCGCGTTGCTACCAAAATCAACCTGGCCATTCTCAGTACCGTGATTTGCGCGGTGGTGTTGGTGTTGGGCAATCTGTTCATTCTCAGTGAGCAATTCAAGGGCTTGGAGCAGTCGCAAAAAGCTCAAAACATCACTCGTTTGTCTTCCAGCCTGTTGGTGCTGACTCAGGAATATGTGTTGTTCAAGTCGCCTTCAGTGGCTGACGCTTGGTTACGTACCCAAGAAGAGCTTGAACGCCTGATCAAGACCACAGTTCATCCCTCTGTGGCTCCCCAAGAGTTGTCGGACATTCAGGCTAGCCTGGCTGAACTGAAACCAATTTTCAATGAATTGAATAACACCGCAGTGCCAGGCAACAACGCTGCTTTTCTGGAGCGCCGCCAAAGCTTGATTGTCGAACGCCTGATTGCAGAAACCCAGGTCATTTCAGAGTTGGGTTATCAGTGGTCCACACAGGTGAATGAAGCACAAGCCAGAAACCTGAAAGGACTCACGGTCCTGGAATCGGTGGGCTTGGGTAGTTTTGTGGTGGTGATTGCCTTGTTGGTGGTGTTGATGCGCACGGGGGTGTTGAACCCATTGGCCAAGTTAAAGCGCACAGCGGATGAAATTCGAAATGGCAATGAAGATGCGGTGTGCGAGATCAACACCAACGATGAATTGGGTGACGTGTCCAAAGCCGTCAACCAGATGGCCCACAACCTGGCCCACAAAAACAAGCGCCTTCGAGAGGCCAATACACGCGTAGAAATGGCCAGCCAGGCCAAAACAGAGTTTCTGTCAAACATGAGCCATGAGATCCGCACGCCCTTGAACGGGATTGTTGGTCTCACCTATTTGCTAAAGGACACCTCGGTGTCCAGCAATCAGAAATTGTTGCTGGAAAGTCTGGAAAAAACATCGCGCAATTTGATTGATCTGGTCAGTGATGTGCTCGATATCTCCAAAATTGAAGCCGGCAGCATGGAGCTGGAATCCAAACCGTTCTCGACACTGGAGTTCATCGACAAGGTGTCAGGAATCATGACGGGTGCTGCGGCGAACAAGCCAATCGAGTTGATTATTGATCCCCCTGGCGACATGCCGAGCGAGTTGATTGGCGACGAATTGCGCTTTCGCCAGATTGTGGTCAACCTGGTTGGCAACGCAATCAAGTTTACGCAGGCGGGGCATGTGCATTTGCAGTTGCAGGTGCTTTCCAATCAGGGGGGTGTTTGCCGATTGCGCGTAGAGGTGCGGGACACTGGCGTGGGTATTTCGCCGCAAGGTCAGGCTAATCTGTTCCGGCAGTTTCACCAAGCGGATACCTCGGTTGCCAGGGAGTTTGGCGGTTCCGGCCTCGGACTGAGCCTGGTTAAAAAGCTGGTCGAATTGATGAACGGCAAATTGGGATTCTTCAGTGAGCTGGGGCATGGCAGCACCTTTTGGGCGGAACTGGAATTCGCAGTGCCTCAGGGTGCAGTGCGTTCATCGACCGTGATGGGTGACACCGTGCTCTTGGTGTCGGACAGTGAGCTACAGACCCAGGCGCTGCTGCATGCCTGTGAGCTGGTTGGGCGCAAGTTGATTACCGTGGCCAACCTCGACGAGGCAAGCCAATTGATCGCTGACAAAACAACTGTCGCAGGCGTTTTGCTGGACTTTCCCAAGCGGCAAATCGATCGCCTCGCCTGGATTGATTTTGTCAAAGCAATGGGTTTGGTGGGTATTCCGTGTGCGGTGTTGCTGGGTAGCGATGACACCAAGCGTTTGCTGGACAAGGGCATCAGCGAAATATTCAGTGCGATCTATGTGAAGCCCTTGACGCCGCTGCAACTACAAAATGCTTTTAAGAATGCCAAACCGAACTTGAACATTCGATCGAATTCTGCGCCTGCAGCGCGCGGCAAGATGAACTTGTTGATCGTGGATGACAGCGATTTGAACTTGAAGGTACTGGAAGGGATTTTGGTGCGCAAGCAGGCCAATATTACCAAGGCCAACAATGGGCTGGAGGCCTTGTCATTCCTGCTGCAATACGGCCATGGCTTTGATGCGGTGGTGATGGATGTGCAGATGCCGTTGATGGATGGACTTGAGGCCACCCGTGAGCTGCGCAAACAGCCATTCAATGCAGAACTGCCCGTGATTGGTTTGACTGGTGAGGTCGGGCCGGAGGACGAGAGACGGGCACTGGACGCCGGGATGAACGCAGTACTGCACAAACCGCTTCAGCCCGAGGACCTGATGTATGTGCTCAACAAGTTGGTTAGGCCAGTGAGCGTTTGAGCGCATTGAGCCAGCTTATTTGGCGGCCACAATCCACATGTTGTCACTGGTGGGCTGTCTGTCTGCCAATCCAAACTGCACCACTTTCATGCCTTGACGAACAATCAGGGCTTCCAGGTTTTCGGGTGTGAAGTAATTCACGTGGTCAGGCAGTCGGAAACCACACCATTTCTCGGCACGAATTTTCCGGTTCCAGGAACCATAGTTTGGAACCTTGATAATGACCACACCGCCGGGTTGAAGGACCTTGGCCACACCCTGTAGCAGACCGTTGGGTTCCACTTCGTGTTCCAGAAAGGCGCTCATCAGCACGCCGGCAAAGTGGTTTTCGGGCAGCTTTTGTATGCCGTTCAAGGCATTGTCGTGCATGATGCTGCCGCCTCGGGGTTCGACCACTTCACTGGCCGCTTGGGCGAGAGCTTTGGATACCTCAATGCCATAGGGTTGGTATTTGGCGGGCAGGGTAGCCAGCAAGCCGCCAGCTGCACAGCCAATGTCCAGCACGCGGCCACCGGGAATGTATTTCTCGATGAGCTCAGGCAATTTGTTGCGCTTCAATACCTTTTGCCGAAAATGTTTGAAGGCGCGGCTTAGGCCTTGCTTGACCGGCTCGCGTTCCTCGCGTATCTGGCGTTCGGTTTCCGAGGTTTTTTCCCAGGCAAATTCTTCGCTAAGACGCTCGTAAACCGGCGCTCGTTTCAAATACACAAAATGGCATTTGTTGCATTCGATCATGGGCCATTCGCTGTTGCCATAGCTGAGTACCTGTGCGTCTTCTGCGCTGTTTTGGCAGAAGGGGCAACTGCGGGAGACAAGGCGTTGAGTGACATCCATCTGAAATTCTCGTTATGACGTAATGTAGTCGCTTAATGTTGCGAATGAACCGGTTTGATCGAAATGTGATAGCTTGGCAACCAAGCCTTTTGATTGTACATCACTTGTTTTCCGAACTTGGAGGGAATGAATTTGAAACTCTTGCTGAGCTGGATTTTACACGCAGTGGCACTGATGGGTGTGGCCTACTTGCTGCCAGGTGTGGTTGTGGAGGGGTTCTGGGCCGCGTTGTGGGCAGCGTTGATTCTGGGTTTGGTGAATACCATTGTGAAGCCGATTCTGCTGATTCTGACCCTGCCGTTGACCGTGCTTACGCTGGGCCTGTTTTACTTCATTTTGAACGGCTTGATGTTCTACTGGGTCGGTTCCATTCTGGAAGGTTTTCAGGTCAACGGTTTTTGGTGGGCTGTGTTGGCCGCTTTGTTGTATTCCCTGTTCGCTACTTTTTTAAGCTCGATCCTGTTTCAGGAAAAGGTCAGGATCGAGCGGATCTGAAACCTAGGCTTGTTGCGCCAGTTTGAACTTGCCCATGACGGTGTCCATTTGATTCGAGAGTTTTTGCAGTTCAGTGATCACTTGGTTCACTTCATGGGCCACACCTTGGCTTTCTTCTGTCATACGTGCTATCCGTTCCACCTGTTGGGCAATCAGCGTGGATGCCGAACTTTGCTCTTTCAGGGCCTCCGTAATTTCAGTCACGGCACGTTCTGCATCGCCTGTGTGGTGGTTGATGGCCTCCATTTGCTGGTCGGCGCCCAGCGACGATTGCTGACCTGAGTGGATCATGTCAGTCCAGCCATTGACTTGCTCCACTGCAGATCGGGTTTCATTTTGAATGTCTGAAATCAAAGACGAAATGCTTTTCGTGGATTCAGCGGTTTTTTCAGCCAGCTTTCGCACTTCATCGGCCACAACTGCAAATCCGCGTCCTTGTTCACCGGCCCTCGCGGCCTCTATCGCTGCATTGAGTGCCAACAGGTTGGTTTGGTCTGCGATGGCGTGAATCACCTGGATGATGCTGGAAATGTTGTCAGACTGATTGCCCAGGTTGTTGATGCTTTGCGCAAGGTTGCCCGAGGCTGCACCAATTTGTTCCATGGCCTGGCGGGCTTGCCTGACACTTTCTCGCCCACTGATTGATGATTGCCCTGCCTGATTGGACAGCCCCAAGGCCTGGTTTGCATGGGTGTGTACCTGGCTGATTGACACCGTGAGTTCTTCGACCGAAGCGGCCACGGCCGAGGCTGAATCGGTTTGCTCCTGTGCGCTGCTTTTGACTTGGGTCGCGGCGGTTACCAAAGTGTTGATGGTGTCTGCCATTCGGGTGGAGGCGTCCTTGACCTCTCCCACCAGTCCTGTCTGTTTTTGACGGATGTTTTCGAGTGCAGCGCGAATTTTACTGATCTCATTGCTGCCATGGCTTTCAATCGGTTTGGACAGGTCACCCATGCCAATAATTTTTGCATGCGCCAAAATTTGGGCAATTTCGGTGTTGGTGTCTTTGAACACCACATAACCCAAAGCAAATGCGGCCAATAGCACTGCCAATGAGCCAGCGCCGGCTTGAATCAGCATGCCCTGCATGCCGGCTATACGCTCGGTCAGGTCTGCCTGCAAGGTTTTGTTCAGGCTTTGACTAAGCTGGAATCCGAGGTTGGCCGCTTCCCTGAGCTGGTTGACCATGTCGTCGTGGCCGCTGATGATGTCATAACTCGGGTCTTTGGCCGATTGCTCTTTCACCCAGGCCGAGAGGCGATCCAGCCGCTGGTCAATTGCATCCATTTGTGCACGCGTGTCCGCGGTGATTGCTCCGCCAGCCGCGGCTGATTTCTCGGTAGCCTCACGAATTTCATCCATCGCCCGGCCAAGGGTGCCAAGCCGGGATCGCACGAAACTCAAGATGGCTGCAGCATCGCTGTCGGGCTTGCGAAGGCGGCCCTCCAGTTCGGAAAGGTATTCAATTACGCGCGGCAGCTGAAAGGCCATGGGGCTCATCATGTAGTAGCTGGGCAGGAAGGGGTCCAGTGTCAGTTCGCTTTCGTCGGCCAATTGACGAACCAGGGTCACGGTTTGATTGCCCAGTTCCTCAGACTGCGCCTCGGTGGAATTGTTATTCAGTGCCTGTGGCAACAGCTCGACCATTCGCTCCAGGTTGCTGGCAGTGATGGGCCAGTTCTCTGGCAATTCTGCTTTCAATGCCTTGATGGCCGAGCTGAGTTCACCAAGCGCTTGCGTCTGTTGTTGAGCGCGATCGATGAGTGCCCTCTGAATCAATGGATTGATTTTTTCCAGAAATACCGCACCCCGAAGCTCGTTCTCCGATGAACTGATGAGCGTATTGATTTGCGAATACATTTGTTGAAACAGAAAGCCGAATGCCAGCAAAAGTGGGAGCGCGATGATGGTGCATTTCTGAGGCAGAGTCAGCGAATCGAGCGTGCGTTTGAATACCATGGAAGCAACCTCAGAGGCGTGTGAGTTGTGTGCAGCCTTGAGTGTGAAACACAATTGATCGCTTGATATCCCTGTTGAATGGGAACCCGAAATGGTTAGGTTCCCGGGGAAAGAATCGTACTGAGGCCCTGATACACCAATCGCAAGGCCAGTGCAGTCAGCAGCCAATTCAACAGGATCGTGAATTTGTCTTCTGGCACACGTGCCAGCAGCCTGGCCCCCATGAGGTTGCCAGCCAGTGTTGCGACGCCAATGCCCAACAGCAGGGGCCAGTATTCCATCAAACTTACATCGAGCGTTGAAAAAGCGATGACTTTAATGCCGTGTTGAATCACCATGGCCATGCCATGCGTACCCACCACCACTTGCCTTTCCCATGCAGACTTGGGTAACACTGACATCACCAACGGGCCGGTGGCACCCAGCACCAGGCTAAGCCCGGTGGTAATTCCACCCGAAGCTGCGGGTGGCCAGTTGGCCAAGCGCAACCACGCACTTTTCCAGGTGGCCAGAATGATGAACAGGCCCAGCAATACCTGCCCTACGGGCACGGGCATGTAAAGCGCCAGCGGCGTAATCAACGCGCCACCCACAACGGAGCCGAGCAGAAAGGGTTTGATGTAATCCCAATTGATGAATTTGCGTTGCACCAACACACGGTTGGTATTGGACATCAGTTGGGCTGCACCGTGCAGGGGAATCAAAATGGCTGGCGGTACCAGTTGAGCCATCAATGCCAGCAACACAACTCCACCACCGATTCCGGTGGCGGCGGTGATGCTGGAGGTGATGAATGCCGCAAGGCTCAGCAGCAACACCAGCGCCAGCGTCATGGCGTGACTTCGATGCTACCGATGGTGGTACCGGAAAGATCAAGTTCAATGGCATGGGTGCCTGGCGTATCGGCTGCAATACTGACCAATGTGGTTTGATTGCCTGGAAGTGGTACGCGCGCATCCAGCCCTTCAACAATCAGTGAATCTGTTTGATTGCTGTGAACCAAAAACTGAATACGCTGCCCTTGGCGAACGGTTGCGCGGTAGGAACCCGTGGTCAGGCTGCCGTCGATGATGGACAAGGACTCCAGCGCCTGTGCGGCATCGCCTTGCGTCGTTGGGGCAGTGACAGTTTCAGTGGGCAATGACTGAACGTAAAGATAAGCCCCGGCCAGCGTGGCGCTGGCCAGGCCGAGGTAAACAAGTGCGCGTGTGTTCATGGATTAATTTGAGGTCGTTTCGCGGTGGTCCTTTCCCACATTTGAATATACACCTCAGCTGAATTGTAGAGTGCCTTCAAGGCCTCGTTGCCGCCCTCGAGGCGCAATTCTTCGACCCAGTCCGCTTTTAGCCCGTAGTGGGCCTGCCCCTCGGTGTTGGCATCAAACACTCGCTCGCCGCTGGTTTGTTTGTCAAATTTCACAGGGCTCACATTCGTGTTGAATACACCGGCCCAATCGGGTCCCTGGAACAGGGTGAAGGGATAGGTGATTTGCGGGCGGTCCGCACCCCGCGGGCCTGCCTGGGCACCCAAGCCGTTGGTGTCAGCACCAAAACCCATCGCGAAATCAAATTGTTGGCTTTTCAGCGGGGCGATGACTTTCAGGTCTTCAGTCCAGCTTTGTGCATTGCCCTGGTAGGGATAAATAATGCCGCCAGCTGCCAGAATTTTCCGGCCCTGCTCCCGAGTAATGCCACCGTGTGCGCCGTGGGTGGACACCAGTGGGTACTTGGGCTGTTGGCGATCAGCCATCTCGATCAAGTCACCTTTGATGCTCAACTCCATATGGTCCACTTCGATGATGATGCCTTTCTCCATTAACCGCTTGAAGGCATATTTACCCAGTTCGGTCAGGCCGCGGCGATTACACTGGCGCTGGTTTTCACCCGTGGGGTAGATTGGGGCCACACCTGGGTTGTTGGCAATCAGCGCTTGTGTCAGTGGGTCGTTGCCCAAACCGGGCGCTGACGTCATCACTGCGCCGGGCTGACGCAAAATATAGTCGGCGTAATTGTTGTCGCCACCGGGGCAATCGTAGGTTTGCCAGAAGGCACCAGTGTCCAGGAAGTTGCCCACGTTCAGCACTGCACCATCGAAAATCCCGTTGCCACCGAATGCGTTGTCAAATTCGTGGATCGGGAACATTTGCCGAACACCCAAGGCGTGAAGTCGATCCAGTTGTTTGTCGATTTCGGCCTCGTCGCACTGGTTTTGACCCAGCTTGATGCCGCAGTTGAACAGGTGTGAAATTTCAATGCCCAATACCACGGCCAGCTTGCCCTCGTTAATCACTCTGCGGGCTTCCGCCGGGCTGGTCACAATTCGGAACCAGCCTTTCCCGGGGCCGCCTTCCTGAGCATCAATGTAGCTTTCAAGCTGCTTCACATACTCAATCTGGGTAACTGCGCTTTCCATTTCGTTGCAATTGGCGAGGGGGCGGCCCTTACTGACCTTCACCAGATTACACAGGGTTTCGTTTTCAACCAGATTGGTCACGAAAATTCGCAAGCCGGCTTGCCAGGCACGCTCCAGCCATTTGTAATAAAGGCCCTCGTGCGTCAGTGCGTCGGCGGCTGGCCAGCTGCGGAAGGTGGGCCACCCCTGAGTGTCGTGAGTGGCCTGTGGCGAAAACTTGAACAGATTGTCGACCAGATCAAGCCGGCCCATCGGACCATGGTTGGCCTCGCAACTACCCAGCGCCTGCGTTACGCCAAACCGGTGGTGAGGAGTGCCGTGGTGTGCTCCACCCAGAAAGGTGGTGGCAGTGATGTGGTTGTGCACATCAGCAAAACCCTTGACGGCGCGATTCAAACCAGCGCCCGCAAATGTGCGGCCTTCCGTGTTGGTCGAAATTTCAGGAAACTCGGCACAGCCCGTGGCTTTCACAAACTGAAACAGGGTTTCTTCGCTATTGCCTGCACTTTCAACGGTGCCCAAACCATTGCTGAATCCGAGCAGGGCCAGTTTCATGGTGTTGCCAGTATTGGTCAGCGAAAAACCACCGCGTCCTTTTTCATCCTCTTGAACAGACCATTCAATTGCGTCGGAGAACGCGGTATTGCTACCCACTGGCGTACCTGCCGAATTGCCCACGGCTTGCATCATGGCTTCGTCGCGGTTGTAAATCATGTACTTTCCCAAAGCCGTGGGCTTGAGGTAAAAAGGCGCTGCGTTCACCGCAGTGGCCTCAGTGACGCTGTAGCTGCCGTCACTGCTCAGCGCTACAAATTTGTTGTTGGCCAAAGATTGTATTGCGACACACTGGTTTGCAATATTGAATGCCGTGGGCACTGTCTCGACTTCATTCGGTGTCGTACGACCATCGGTATTTCCAGCGGTGGTGTCTGAATCGGAACTGCAAGCGGCCAGGGCTGCACACAGCGCCAAGGTGCAAAGTAGGGCATGTCTCATGTCTCGTCTTCCCGGGGTCTTTGTGACTCGATTGGTTCTAGCAATTAATACTGACAATCGATCATTTCAGATTCAGTAAAACTACCCCCCTATTTAGAGGGGTAAAGGGTTTCAGGTTTCTGAAAAGCCTGCCGTTATTCCACTCGAGGAGAATGCGCCGCATTCGCAAGGGAACCGCACCATGTCAGTTGAACAAGCCACCGATGACAAGCAGTTGATTAAGGAACTAGAGCGCCAGTTGGCGGAGTTTCAAGGCAATACTGACAAGTTAAGCAAAGAAGTTGAAAGTTTGCAGGGTGTTAACTCGAGTTTGAATCAGCAGCTGGAATCACAGCGTGCTGAAACCCACCAAATGCAATTGATGCTGGAGCAAATTCAGCGTGAGATGCGCATGCAGTACCTGGCTGCAGTGAAGTCGTTTTCCAATTTAATGGAGTTGCGTTCGCCGCAATTGGCTGCCCATGGCTTGCGGGTTGCAGAATTGGCTCGCCTGATTGCCAAGGAACTACATGCCAGCGAATCGGCGTTGCAGGACATCTATGTGGCCTCTCTGTTGCATGACATCGGCAAGCTGGGTTTGAGTGACGACACGCTGTTTAAACCCGTGGTGGAATTGAAGGGCGACGCTCGAGTGGCCTTGATGAAGCACCCTATGAAGGCCCAAGCGGCTTTTCACGGAATGTCGGAAATGTCACATGTGTCTGAAATTATTCGACACCACCATGAGCGTTACGATGGTCAAGGCTTTCCCGATGGGTTGCAGGGTGAGGGTATTCCTTTGGGTGCACGAATTCTTGCAGTGGCCGAGGATTACGATGAGTTGCAACAAGGTTGGCTTGCATCCAAGGCTTTTGATGAATTTCAAGCCCAGACATTTTTGGTGGGTGCGGCAGGCAAACGTTACGATCCCAAGGTGATTGCGGTGTTGCCCACGGCCCTCGTGAAACTGAAGGCTGCGGAAAAAGCCAACGAGAAAATTTTGCATGGCGAGGACTTGTACGAGGGTTTGGTATTGGCGCGTGATTTCGAGGGTCCGGACGGGTTCATGTGGTTGTCCAAGGGGCAGGTGGTGTCGCGCCATTTCATCGGTCGGGTGCGGGAGGCAGAGCAGCAGCATGGTGTTCAGCTGAAAATTTACACAGTGAAAACCGCGAATTCACGCAATGCATCTTCAAGTAAGGACGTGTCGCTGCAGCCTGCGCAGCAGACTGGGCATGTGGCGTTGTAGGTGAGTTGGGAGCTGAACTTGAAGGGTCACTGCTGCTGTTTGTTGCTAACTCGGCGTGGGTTACTTGTTCCGCACAGAAAACCGCTGAATCCCTTTTTGAATTGATTCTTGCTCACCGAGCTCGGCAAAAGTGCGGGCCGAGTCTCGGTGTCGGCATGAAGCCGACCGCTGCGAATCAACTCAAACGGGGCGGTTTTCTTGAAGTGCGCCCCAAGCAATCCCGCCGCCGAGTTGGCTCAAACCCGCAGAGTGCGCCCATCTGCAAGTTCAGCGCCCAGCTTCTCGTGCAGCGCTTCGCCATCACCGAGCGACGCACGACTGTGTTCAAAGCCCTGTCGACGCTGGCGAATTTGCACCACTTCACAGCTCACGTACGGATATGCAGCCCAATCGGCGGCGGTGTTTCGATCGCCTCGCCTTCAAGAAAACCTGCCCTTGTGTGCCGAGCAGGGCCGGTGTCGCCCAGAATGGGCGACAGTGAACGAACCCGACCCGCAGTTTAGGAGGGTCGTTCTCAGGCATCGCAAGGCCCAGCAAGGGGGGTACAGGTTTTCTGGCGAGAGAGCGAAATCCTAGCCGATTGAGCCACTAAGAAAGCTACGAGGGAACGGAACCCAAGCCGATTGAGCTATTAACAAAGCCGCAGAAATCGGAACCCAAGCCGATCGGGCATGTAACACTCAGCGCGTTAAGGAATCAGCACTGTGCAGCCTGTTGTGCGTCGTCCTTCAAGTTCGGTGTGTGCCTTCACCACATCAGCCAGTGCAAACCGCTGGTTGATTTGAATTTTCACCGCACCACTGGCCACCACACCAAACATTTCAGCTGCACTTTCCAGCATTTCCGCTTTGTCCACAGTGAAAGAAGCTACGGTGGGGCGGGTCAGTACCAATGAACCGCGCTCAGCAAGCCACTGCAGTGGTACAGGGTCTACCTTGCCGCTGGCATTGCCATAGCTGACCATCATGCCGCGGGGTTTCAAGCAGTTCAGGGAATCAACAAAGGTGTCTTTGCCCACGCTGTCATACACCACGGGCACGCCCTTGCCACCTGTCAGTTCCTTTACCCGGTCCACAATGTTTTCTTCCCTGGTAACAATCACTTCAGCGCAACCATTGGCTTTGGCCAGTTCTGCTTTCTCTCGTGTGGACACGGTACCGATCACCCGTACACCCAGCGATTTTGCCCATTGTGTGGCAATGGTGCCAACTCCACCTGCTGCTGCATGAAACAGTATGGTTTCACCGGCTTGCACTTTGTACACGCGGCGCAGCAGGTACTGTGCAGTGAAGCCTTTCAGCATCATGGCGGCGGCGGTTTCAAAATCAATGCTGTCCGGAATTTTCACCAACGGGTGTGCCGGCATGTTTCGTACCGTGGCATACGAACCCACCGGGCCGGAGCCATAGGCCACGCGGTCGCCCACTTTCAGGTCAGTTACACCTTCGCCAACTGCGCGCACAATACCTGCACCTTCGGTGCCAGGGCAGCAGGGTAGGGGTTGTGGGTAAACGCCAGTGCGCCAGTACACTTCAATGTAATTCAGGCCAATGGCTTTGTGCTCAACCTGCACTTCCCCGGCTTTGGGTGGTCCCACTTCGATGTCTTCCATTTTCAACACATCAGGCGCACCGGGGTTGTAAAAACGAACAATTTTTGCGGGTGTAGTACTCATGTTGTAGCTCCTTCCTTTGCTTCTTTTTTCATGCTCAGCAGAGCCACACCTGCAATTACAAGTGCAGTTCCCACAGCATGCCAAATGGTGAATGGTTCTTTTAAAATCCAGGTGCCCAAAACGATCGTGGCGATTGGGCCAATCATGCCCAGTTGGGACACGCGCGGTGCGCCGATCAGGCTGATGGCTGTCATCACGGCGAATACAGGTACAAAAGTACAGAACACTGCGTTCACCAGCGACCAGCCCCACACGGGCAAGGGTTGTTCAACAATAATGCTCAACGGCTGTTGCAAGTTGATTTGTATCAGAATGGCTGCTGCGGAAACCAGGGTGGCCATGGCTGTGACCCGTATGGTACCCAACCGTTTCAGCAACCTTTCGCCCACAATGAGGTAACTTGCATAGCAAACCGCAGACACAAAAACCAGCACCACGCCCAGAGCTGTGTTGTCGCCAACCAGCACGGTTTCATGGCCGTAAACCACAGCAAGACCTACGTAGCTGAGCGCCATGCACATCAGTTGCCATGGTTGGGGCCATTGGTGTTTGATGATGCAGGCAATCAGCAGAACGATGGAGGGATAGGTGAACAAGATGAGCCGTTCAAGCCCCGCCGTGATGTATTGCAAGCCCATGAAATCAAACAGACTGGCGAGGTAGTAGCCCAGCAGGCCAGCCAGGGTAATCAGGCCATAATCTTTGACTGTCATTTTCACGGCATTTTTTTCTCGGAGCACTGTGAAGATGAGCGCGCCCAAAAACAGCGGAAGCGACAACAGCATGCGCATGGCCAGCAGGGTGGATGCGTCAACCGGGTAGGCATACGCCAGCTTCACCACAATGGCCTTGCCAGAAAAAAAGATGGCGCCCAAGAGCGCCAAACCCACGCCCCAAGCCGTGGGTGATCGTTCCAGTAAAGCGCGCGTTCGGCTCAAGGCTGGCGCGCGCTTTTACAAACGTTTGATGAGGCTCGAGGTGTCCCAGCGCTGGCCGCCC
>NZ_LUJK01000048.1 GCF_001601825.1 Limnobacter sp. CACIAM 66H1
GAAATCCGGCGAATACCCTCCTGAACAGAACGCAGCAGGCGGAGGGTTGTATGACAAATTGCTTGAAGTACATGGCAGGAACCGGTGGCCTGGCCCTTCTAGGCCTTGGCTCTGCACCTGTTTGGGGCCAGCAAGTTAACTGCAATTGGACAAGCCCTGCGGAGCGAATGATTGTCGCCGAGCTTTACACCTCAGAAGGCTGTAGCAGCTGTCCGCCTGCCGATCGATGGCTAAGCAGTCAACTCACCACCCCAGAGCGGTCAAGCAGTATTCTGGCGCTTTCATTTCATGTGGATTACTGGAATTACATTGGCTGGGAAGACCCCTACTCCAAAAAGCAATTCACCGATCGGCAATACGCCCACAAACGGGCTGGAAACGTAAGTCAAATTTACACACCGCAGTATGTATTCTCGAACCGGGAAGTTCGGCGGTGGGGCCAGGCTGGGCTGATTCCTCAGCGATTGGCTGCGATGCAACAGGACAAAGCCCCCGTGGGTCTGCAAGTTTCGCTTGAACGAAAGGCCGCCAATCTGGTCGAAGTTCAGGTAAAAACCGAATGGCTGGATGAGCGCTATTCCGGTGGACGCGTATACGTGGCCTTCTACGAAGACGGTTTAAGCCAGCAAGTGAAGGCCGGAGAAAATCGGGGGGAGCTGTTGAAACACGACCGGGTTGTGCGGCACCTGAGTGATGCGAGGAAAGTATCACCCACGTCGAGGACACTGGTATTCAGGCACACACTACCCGCCGACTGGAACCAAAATAAAGTGGGGCTGGGTGTTGTTGTTGAAAACAATGAATCCAATACCGTACTTCAGGCATTGAATGCACCAAAGGCCTTGAGCCAATGCAGTTGAATATTGATTGAGTGATTAAAAAAGGAAACACAAACATGCAACGTCGTACCCTGTTAGCAGGACTTGCCGCCTTGGGCGCAGGACTGATGATCACGAAACCCATGAGTGCAATTGCCAGTATGAACAAACTGAACAAAACCGAAGCTGAATGGCTGAAAATCATCAAGAAAGACCAGTACAACGTGCTGTTCAAAGAGGCCACAGAGCGCCCATTCTCAAGCCCTTTGAATGATGAGAAACGCAAGGGAACCTATGTGTGTGCAGCGTGTAACCTTCCGCTGTTCCCCTCCCAGTACAAATACGACAGTGGCACGGGTTGGCCAAGTTTCTTTGACGCCAACAAGGGCACCTTGGGTACCAAAACCGATTACAAACTGATTTTGCCGCGCACGGAATATCACTGTATCAATTGCGGAGGCCACCAGGGTCATGTGTTTGACGATGGCCCGGCCCCAACCGGTAAGCGCTATTGCAACAACGGTTTGGCCCTAGCGTTCGTTCCCGAAGGACAAACATTACCCGCAGTGCGCAAGGCGTAAAAAAATGACATCTATGAAACTCAAAACAACCCTGGCCGTAGCCTTGGGCTTGCTTGCAGCAACCGGCGCGCAGGCTGAAACAAAAACCGCAGTGTTTGGCGGCGGCTGCTTTTGGTGCACCGAAGCCGACTTTGACAAAGTACCCGGTGTGTTGAAAACGATTTCGGGCTATGCCGGCGGGCAATACAAAGACCCCGACTACAAGGTAGTCAGTGCTGGCCGCACAGACCACACCGAGGTGGTTGAGGTGACCTACGATGACACGAAAGTAAGCTACAGCCAGTTGGTGGAGTACTTCTGGAAAACCATCGACCCCACCGTCAAGAACCGCCAGTTTTGCGACAGTGGTACCCAATACCGAAGCGGGTTCTATTACCTCAATGAAGAGCAGAAAAAAGTGGCTGAGGCCAGCAAAGCCAAATTGCAGGCCACAGGCAAATTCAAAACCATTTACACGGAAGTTGCACCAGTGGTGAAATTTTATCCCGCCGAGGAATACCACCAGGACTACTACATTAAAAACCCTGTTCGCTATGGCTATTACCGCAACGGCTGTGGTCGGGACAAACGGCTTGAAGAATTGTGGGGACCCAAAGCTAGTCGCTAATTACTACCCATTAACGCATTTCTGGCAGAGAGAAATGGAAGGTGCTACCGACACCCACCTGACTCTCCAGCCACACTTCCCCATGCATCAATTCCACCAGTCTTCGTGTGATGGTAAGCCCCAGACCCGTACCCCCAAAAGTACGGGTAATTGACGAGTCCGCCTGCTCGAAGGGTTTGAATATTGAATTGACCTTCTCAAATGGCACACCAATTCCAGTGTCTCGAATCGAGCATTTCAGCAATTGAACGCCCTGCATGTTTTTGCCAGCCTGCACATGCACATATACACCACCCCGTTCAGTGAACTTGATTGCATTGCCCACCATATTGTTGATGATTTGCAGAAGGCGTACCGGGTCGCCTACAAATTCTTTTGGGAACCCTTCTGAAAAAGTGCATTGCAACTCCAGGCTTTTTGATCTGGCCCGTGGAATCATGGGAACCAGTGCCTGCTCAAAAACTCGCCGCGGATCAAATGCGACCGTGTCAATCGTCATCATGCCCGCTTCAATTTTCGAGAAGTCTAGGATTTCATTGACGATCAACAACAAGGTGTTGGCCGAGTCGTTTGCGACTTGCAAAAACTCCCGTTGAACCTTGGTGAGCTTGGTTTCCAGCGCAAGTTCTGTCATGCCAATAATGCCGTTGAGCGGGGTTCGAATTTCATGACTCATGTTGGCCA
Organism: Limnobacter sp. CACIAM 66H1; assembly: GCF_001601825.1. Lineage (GTDB taxonomy): Bacteria > Pseudomonadota > Gammaproteobacteria > Burkholderiales > Burkholderiaceae_B > Limnobacter. The sequence goes on from NZ_LUJK01000048.1 coordinate 2,691, forward strand.
GAAATTCGCTTTTGGCGCGGTTGGCACTCTCTGCCATTTCCTTGGCTCTGGACTCATCGTCGAGGTGCTCGGTGGTGCGTTTCAACTTCTCAAAAGCAGGTCGAAACTCGGTCGGTAGATTTTCAATCAACAACTCTGAACCTTCACTGGCTGAACTGGACGGCGTGGCATCGAATTTTTCAACACGTTCAAGCGCACCCAACCAACGTTTCAGAGGGAACCAGATGATCAACATGCCGCCCAGCAAGCCACCGATCGCGCTGAGCATGGCCACGCGGATCAACCCCCAAAAACCTTCTGCGATCTCATCCACTGCAAAAGTAAAACGCAACACACCATAGTCATAACCGCCAGCATTGATGGCCCGGTTCACATCGTAAAGTTGCTCGGCCACCTTGTCGCGCAACCACGTGGGCGCGGTGCTCTTTAAAATACTGGAGTTTTCGCTTCGAATGAGGCCGCCAGTCAAATCAATATACTTGGCTGAAGCAAACCGGGAACCTGCAATCGCCTTGTTCAAAGTGCGCTGAATGGTGTCGTAATCGCCGATTACCGCGCTGTCAGCCACCGTTTGCGCCACCACCTCAATCATCATGTTGGCCGAGTCTTGCGCCTCTTCGAGAGTGCTGTGGTATTGAAAACGCGAGAAGGCAATAAAACTGAGCGACACAAACAAGAGCAAAGCCACGGTGTACAACAAGAACACGCGACCAATCAGGGACGATGGCAATAAACGGATCAGCTTCATTACAACAAACAGTCAGGCATTAACGCACCGCCATGGGTGCAGTGGCATAAAACCGGCGGTAATTTTCGTAGTCTTTGTCGGTCGCCGACAGGAAGTGGCTGTTCGGATCCATACCCACCGACTCCGACGCCTGTTTCAAAATCAAGGCGCCCGCCTTGCTTTTGTGCATGTTGACAAAGGCGTTGGCAACAGCACGTACATCTCTGGTGCTCACCTTGCTGGACGCCATCAGCGCCAAATCCAGATAGGACTCTGAGGTCCAAAGTACCCTGAATTTGGTGCCTTGCTTTTCAGTGAATCCGTCGATCAGGGCAGAATTGCTGCCCACTGCTTTCGCTTTACCTGCCATCAACTGAGCAAACGCTGCATTCTGGTTTCCTGCAAATACAGCATTCACTTCGACACCACGACTCAGCAATTCAGCTTGAGGCACCCGGTAGCCCACAAAAGCCTCGGGACCAGCAAACACCATATCTTGCTTGTCCAGCTCCTCCAGCGTGCGAATCGGTGAATTGTCGAGCACAGCGATTTGCCCCTGCAGGGCAGGACCAGTGCGTCGCCCAAACACCTTCCAGCCCAGCTTGTCACGCTCGGGACTGAACAGATGGTTGGAAAACACAAACTCGACTTCTTGCGCCAGCACATAGGCTGTAGTGTCGGCGGAAGTTCTGCCGATTTTCAGTTCAAGCTGAACACCACTTTGCTGGCTGACATATTGGATAATTGGATTCCAGTAGGCGGCGGTCTTGGGAATGTCCCACTGGTTAACAGGAGAAAACCTGTAGACCGGTTGCTGTGAATGTGGCTGCTGAGCCTGGGCCAGCATTGCGGTCATCAACAAAAACCCGGAAATGAACAAACGCAACATGCTTGAATTGCCCCATCTTGATTGACAAAGGGCAAGGATAAAGCAAAGTCAGGAAAGTTAAACCATTAAATAACACTCATTTTACAATTTAACTTTCCTTATACCTTCTGTCGCACTTACACAAATCTCAAACCTTTGAATCGCTCCCGCAACTCCGACTTCTGCACTTTGCCAGTAGCACCAATTGGCATGGCATCGACAAACTCCACATCATCGGGAATGTGCATTTTGGTAATGCGGCCTTCATAGAAATTCAGAATGTCTTGCTTGCTTACCTCCATACCGGGACGCTTCACAACAATCAAGAACGGTCGCTCATTCCACTTTTCATGCGGAATGGCGATCACCGCAGACTGAAGCACCGCCGGGTGAGACATGGCAATGTTCTCCAAATCGATTGAACTAATCCACTCACCACCCGACTTGATCACATCTTTGGTGCGATCGGTAATCTGCATCAGGCCATCAGGTGCCATCCGGGCCACATCGCCTGTCGCAAACCAACGCTTGCCCGTGGCATCATGGCTGAATGCTTTGGCGCCATCACCACCATAGTACTCGTGCAATACCCAGTGGCCACGCACATGCAACTCGCCGCTTTGCTCAAAATCCCAGGGCAATTCAGTGCCATCTTCAGCCAGCAATTTCATGTCCACGCCAAAAATGGTGCGCCCTTGCTTGGCGACAATCTCGTATTGCTCCTGTTTGGGCAAACTGCGCTCATCACCGCTCAGCTTGGACACAGTGCCCAAGGGCGACATTTCTGTGCTGCCCCAACCCTGCATCAGCTCAACACCCATTTCGTCAAACTCTTTGATCAAACTCACAGGGACTGCCGAGCCACCCACCAGCGAGCGTTTCAAGGTGCTGAATGAGAGTCCGTTTTGCTTCATGTGATTGATCAATCCCAGCCAGATGGTAGGAACACCCGCCGCCACGGTGACCCGCTCGCGCTCGAGCAGGTCATAAATGGATGGGCCATCCAGTTGTGGGCCAGGCATGACCAGTTTGCAACCTGTCATCAACGCGGCATAGGGCAAGCCCCAGGCATTCACATGGAACATCGGCACCACGGGAAGAACCGTGTCCTTTCGGGTCAGCGCAATCGCATCGGCACAGTTCGACATCATCGCGTGCAACATGGTGGATCGGTGCGAATACAAGATGCCTTTTGGGTTGCCGGTGGTACCCGAGGTGTAACACAAGGTACAGGCTGAGTTTTCATCAAATTCGGGCCACACGTACTCGTCATTCTGCGCTTTCAGCAAGGCCTCGTAATTCAACAGGCCAGCCACGGGTGGATCTGCAGGCATCTTGTCTTCATCGATCAATAAAATCCAGTTCTTAACACTGGGGCAATGCGGTGCAATCGCCTTGATCAAGGGTGCAAAGGTGAGGTCGAAAAAAATAGTGGTGTCTTGCGCGTGGTTGATGATGTAGATCAACTGCTGTGGTGTGTATCTGGGGTTCAAGGTGTGTGTTACAGCACCCATACCCGCCACCGCATAATAGATTTCAATGTGGCGATGACTGTTCCAGGCGATCGTGGCAATGTTCTCGCCTTGCTGAATGTTCAAGCCATGCAAGGCGTTGGCAAGTTGTCTTGCCCGCGCTGCCATGGCCTTGAAGGTGATTCGGTGCAGGTCACCTTCAACCCTGCGGCTTACCACTTCTTGCCAACCGTAAAAACGTTCGGCATGCACCAAAATTGATGAAAGCAGCATTTCCTGCTTCATCATCAAACCGGCCTTTAACATCGTTTCCGTCTCCTCTGCGTTGTATTTTTTTTCAAGTGTACCGCAGAGAACTGTAATCGATATTCTATTTTTAAGCGTGTCGGCTGCGGCCTGCTTTCCAGATCACCCAAATGACCAAAGCCTGCAGCGGCAGGCGCAAGTACAGCAGCAACACCGGAATATCGGCGAACTGTTCAGGGTTCATGGCCATGTGAATGTTGGCGGGCAGCACAGCCACGCAAAGCGCCATCAATCCATAAGCGGCCCATTTGCGGGTGCGTTCAAACAGAATGCCCAGACCACCCATAATCTCGAAAACACCACTGATTTTGACCAGGGCATCCGGGTTGCTGAGGTACGGCGGCACGATACTGGAGAAAAAATCCAGCAACACAAAATGCAAAATGCCTGCGCCGACAAAGAAAATCGCGACAATGATGACTGGAATTGGCAGCATGATTTTTCAGAGTTCGAATAACAAAAAACCCTCGCCTTTTGAGCGAGGGTTTTTCTAATTTGGCGCGGCTGGCAGGATTCGAACCCACGACCCCTTGGTTCGTAGCCAAGTACTCTATCCAACTGAGCTACAGCCGCTGTGAAGAAGCGAGATTATGCCCCAAAGGCAGGAGCAGTGCAAGCAAGACAAGTCATTTTTTACAAATTTCTTCAACAAACCTGTTGCACGCTATATTGAGTAACAAGCGCCCTGAACGCCTGCTCCTGTCGATCCAGTTCCTCTTCGCTGTAGCGCAACTCGTTTTGCAGCACAAATCGAACCTCATTCATACAGGCCAATGCAGCCTGACTGTCGAGGAAAAGCGCCCTGCTTCGGCGGGCCAGTACGTCTTCAATGGTCACAGCCATTTCTTCGAGAACGGCCTGCGCGATTTCAGCTTCATTCAAATCTAGATTCTCGTGAATCGCAGAACCTGGCTTTCGCATAGGAAGGTCGTCTTCCAGACGCAAGTAACGGGTACGTGTCGGCTTGTTAACCCAGCCCTGCTGTTCGCACACCAAATCAACCACTTCCTCCGCCATACTGCGATAGGTGGTCCACTTGCCACCCGTGATGGTCACCAATCCGCTGGGGGCAGTAATTACTGTGTGCTCGCGAGAGATGCTCTTGGTATTTTGCTTCTCGCCCCCCGCACTGACCAGCGGTCGTAACCCGACAAACACGCTTCGCACATCTGCCCGAGTGGGCGCATTGGCAAGGTACTGGCCAGCGGTGTTCAAAATAAAATCGATTTCCTGCGGCAAGGCATCCGGCTCAAATGGCGCATCATTGCGGGGTGTGTCTGTAGTGCCAATCAAGGTTTTACCCAACCAGGGCACCACAAAAAGCACTCGGCCATCGCTGGTTTTGGGCACCAGCAAGGCTTCCTTGGCTGGATAAAAGTGCTGGTCAACCACCACATGAACACCTTGGCTGGGACTCAACATGGGCTTGGAGTCGGCTGAATCCAATTTGCGAATGTCGTCGACCCAGACCCCGGTGGCATTGATGACCGCTTTGGCCTTGAAGGTCATGGCCTCGCCACTGAATTCATCGCGGGCTTGCACACCACTGATTTTTTCGGCCTGTTTCACAAACCCGGTTACGGGCATGTAGTTGATGGCGAGACCACCCAACTTGTGCAGGGTTTTCATCAAGGCAATAGCCAGGCGGGCATCGTCAAATTGCGCATCGAAATAGCGCACACCACCATGCAGCTTGTGCTGCGAAATGGTGGGTACCGCACGCAATACCTCATTTTTCTTCATCATGGTGGTGGGGCCAACACCCAGCTTGCCCGCCAACATGTCGTACATTTTCAGGCCGATCCAATAAAACAGTTTCTGGACTACGTTTCGCACCGGAATGACGAATGCCAAGGGCTTGACCAGGTTGGGGGCATTCACCAACATGCGGCCACGTTCTTCCAGTGCCTCTTTCACCAGGCTGAAATTGCCTTGAGCCAAATAACGCACGCCCCCGTGGGCCAACTTGGTGGCTCGGGAGCTGGTGCCCTTGGCAAAGTCATGCCCTTCGAGCAATAGCACTTTCAGACCACGGCTGGCGGCATCCACTGCGCTTCCCAAACCTGTCGCGCCACCGCCGATTACAATCACGTCCCATTCATATTGCTCTTGTGCCTTGAGTTTCAGTGTTTCAAGGTGCTTCTTACGACTAAGCATCTGCCCATCCTTTGGAACGTTCTACCGCGCGGTGCCAGCGATCAAGCAAGGCACCGCGTTCATCAATACTCATCTTGGGTTCAAACCGAGCGTCCACCTGCCAATTGGCCAGCAGGCTTTCCTCGGTATCAAACACACCCGCTGCCAAGCCAGCCAGGTAAGCTGCACCCAAGGCGGTGGTCTCTGTGACCGTGGGGCGTACCACTGGCACACCCAATAAATCGGCTTGAATTTGCATCAACAGATCATTGTTCGAGGCACCACCATCCACGCGCAGTTCACTCAATGGCTTGGCACCATCCCGCTGCATGGCTTGAACCAAATCCACCGTTTGCAGGGCAATGCTTTCCAATGCGGCCCGTGCAATATGCGCTTTGGTGGTACCACGAGTCATGCCCACCAGGGTGCCACGCGCATACGGGTCCCAGTGCGGCGCGCCCAAGCCTGCAAATGCAGGTACCAGGCACACACCATCGGTGCTTGGCACACTTGCCGCCAAGGCCTGCACATCGGCTGATTTTTCGATAATGCCCAAACCATCGCGCAGCCACTGCACCACTGCACCACCCATGAATACACTGCCCTCGAGCATGTAACTGGTCTGGCCGCTCACCTGCCAACCCACCGTGGTCAACAGGCGGTTGTGGCTTTCAACCACTTCAGTGCCGGTGTTCATCAACATAAAGCAGCCAGTGCCATATGTATTTTTGGCTTCACCGGGTTTAAATGCGGTTTGCCCAAACGTGGCTGCCTGCTGATCCCCAGCAACGCCGGCAATAGGAATGGCCGCGCCCAGCAGCGCAGGATCACACTTCGCGATTTCGCCGCTCGATTCACACACCTGAGGCAACACACTGGAAGGAATGTCAAACAACTGGAGCAACTCCGAATCCCATTTCAGATTTTTGATGTTCAACAACATGGTGCGCGATGCATTGCTGACATCAGTGGCATGCACTGCCCCACCTGTCAGGTTCCACATTAGCCAGCAGTCCACCGTGCCAAAAGCCAGTTCGCCAGCCTCCGCTTGTGCGCGGGCACCTGGCACATTGTTCAAAATCCAGTTCACCTTCGTGGCTGAAAAATAGGAATCCAACTCCAGCCCGGTACTTCGGCGGATCAAGGCCGCCTTGCCCTGCTCCCGCAACTTGTCGCAATAGGACGCCGTGCGGCGGTCTTGCCAGACTATGGCGTTGTAAACCGGTTTGCCGGTCTTTCGATTCCAGACCACTGTGGTTTCACGTTGGTTGGTGATGCCGATACCTTCGATGTCCGAGGGTTTAAGCCCGGCTTTCTCAATCGCGCCCCGGGCACAAGCCAACTGCGTGTTCCAAATGTCTTCGGGGCGGTGCTCGACCCAACCCGCCCGCGGAAAAATCTGCTCAAACTCTTGTTGGGAACTGGCCACCACCTGTGCCTGCGCATTGAATACAATGGCGCGCGAGCTTGTGGTGCCTTGGTCCAGTGCCAAGATAAAACCCATGCGGTCGTCTCCTTTCTTGTTGTTACTTTCTTTGCCCGGTGTTGTTCCAGTTGCCCACGTGTTTGTTCAAAAAAGCCTGCATACCCTCGGCCTCGAACCGGGTTACACTCCACAACTCATCAGTCAATACATCCCGCTTCAACCAAATGTAGGTCTCGGCTTTCAAGGTTTCGCCACTGGTGTTGAGCACAACCTCAATTTCGCGGCGCTCATATTCAGGCCCCTCGAAGGCATCAAGATTCTTGACATCCTCTGGCAACACATTCAGCCACACCAAACCCTGCACTTGCGCGCTCGGGTTTGGCACCATGGCTGGGTAAGTTTCACCAGGCACTGCATGGCGCTGGTAGCCCCTGGCTATGGCGTTTAGACAGGGATAAACGCCCCGCACCACCTGCCCCCAAACCGGCAGATACATCAGTGATCCATATACAAAAACATGCTTGCCGTCTTGCTCAAATTCCGAGCCCATGCGATGTTACCTTTTCAGATGAAAAACAATTAGAAAATGCCTGTAAGGAGACGATGTGAAAACAACAACGGATTTGTTCAATTTACAAGATAAGGTGGCATTGGTCACGGGCGCGACCCGCGGAATTGGTTTGGCCTGTGCGGAATTGCTGGCAGCCAAGGGGGCTACAGTGATCATTTCAAGCAGAAAACAGGAGGCTTGCGAACAAATTGCTGCGCAATTTCAAGCAGATGGCTTGAAGGCGGTGCCCATGGCTTGCCATTTGGGCGAGATGGACCAGATTGAGGCGCTGTACCAACAAATTGAAGCGAAATTTGGAAAGCTGGATATTTTGGTGAACAACGGCGCGACCAACCCACACTTCGGGCCAATATACGACACTGACCTGGCTGCCTTTCAAAAAAACCTGCGATGTGAACATTCGCGGTTACTTTTACATGAGCAGCCACGGCTGCAAGCTGATGGCAAAAAATGGTGGCGGCAGCATCATTAATGTGGCTTCGGTCAATGGCGTTATTCCCGGCCTCTACCAAGGCATTTATTCAATCACCAAGGCCGCAGTAATCTCAATGACCAAGGCTTTTGCCAAAGAATGTGCGCCAATGAAGGTGCGTGTGAATGCGCTGCTGCCCGGTGCAACCGATACAAAATTCGCATCGGCCTTGGTACACAACGACGCCATTCGGAATGCACTGCTGCAGCATGTACCCATGAATCGTGTGGCGCAACCCAGCGAAATGGCGGGTACTGTGCTTTATTTGGCATCCGAGGCTTCCAGTTACACCACCGGTGCCTGCATCAATGTGGATGGCGGTTATCTGGTGGTGTAAACATATAAAAGACTTGCTTTATTCATTACTTAATTCACATTCTCATATAATATTCACTTAATAACTTCATCTCAAAAAAATTTACAACATTTATTTCTAAAAATTTCAGATTTACTATTAATATTATTTCCAATTCATGAAAAATCGATTAATAAAATTTATTTTTCATACACTACAGCTTGAATTTTTTTCAATAAATTTATTGTAAACCTCAATCACGACCAACCATGAAAAACAATATTTTTACACACGAACACAATATGACTAAAATTCTATCAATTGCCTGTATTTCTTTCCTGCTCGTATCTTGTTCCGAAGTTGAGTGTCACTCAACAAAGGTTACAGATATTGTGAAACAAATTTCAAAAGAAAACGCACTTCTAAAAGAAAATATTCTAAATGAAAATTACAAAAACTCAGATATTCATAAAACAGCCACTCAAACCAGAGATAATTGTCTTGATCGTATCAATGAGACCAAAGGATATAACTTAAGGGGAGAAATGGAATGCATCGAGGCATTTGATGTGGCGGAGGACGAGATCATGAAAATTTATATGAATGAATTTCATAATGTCACTTATTCTTTAAATGAAATAATCACCTTAAAGAAGGATTCTGAAACATCACGCCTGATCTGCGAAGCAAAACTAACCGCCAATTTATCCGGTTGGGGAAGCTCGGCATCTCGACTAGAATATATTGTTGATTCAACATCAAAAGACGAACTCCTAGTTCGAGTTGCTGTACCACCATCAATTAAATAAATAATTTCAATTAAAAATAGAGTAATCGACTGCGTGCTACCCTATAATTTTTTTGAAAATTATTCAAGGAGAGAAGTAATTGAATCAAACAGCGATTATCGAGACCCTAAATTACTTCTCTAGCTCATATGAGCTAGATTTAGTTTACAAAAAAGACGGGGGATATGAACATTCTTTTCTTTATTCGAAGGATCACCTCCGTAGGTATGTCTATTTACTTAACTGGAACACAATTGAAAACAACTTTTTATTAAAGAAAAACAATTTTCACAATAAAAATTTCCCATTCAAAATAAATAATTTATTTAAAGAAAATATCTTATGGATCATGTTAAACCCTGGTTTGGGTGAAACGGAAAATCGAATAAGGAGAACGTTTGAACGCTGTAAAAACTGGTCTATGGGATGGGGATTCGACGGGATGGTTTTTGTAAACCTATGCTCAATTCGCACGCGAAACGCAAAATGCCTGACCCCATTTCTTCCTGACACCGATCCTTTAAATAATTCAATTATCGAATCGTTAATCAAGCTCAAAATGAAAGCGATTGTCGCGTGGGGGAGTCATGGTGCGAAGTGTAAAGACTTTCCATCATTAGATTCAATAGAGGCGTATTGCTTCGGTTACACGCGGACCAACAATCAACCGCGTCACCCACTATATGTCTCAAATAACACGACATTGCAGATCTGGAAATCGGCGTATTGATATTCGATGGTGGTGGTGCCTAGGTAACTTTGTTCAGATTGAACATTAAATAAATTAGCATGAATCACAGAGGGTCCTGCTTTGAAATTCTTCACGCTGCGGCCCCTTCTGCAAGCAATTCAGATTCATCGGAGTCTAAAGGCTGCTGCTGTGCCAAAGATGCCTGCAACACATGGTCATTCATCTTGAAATTTTTGGCCATACGCAGGTAGGTGTAGCTAAAACCCGGAAACATGGCCACCACATGACCGCTTTTACTTTTGTACCAACTGGTACAACCACCGCGTTTCCACACCGTTTTTTCCATTTCGCTGTGAATGTGTGTGGTGTAACGCTCCTCGGCTTGCTGCTTCACTTCGATCGCCGCCGCCTTCTGTGCTTTTACTTCAGTGATAGCGCGCATGATGTAATGCATCTGGGCTTCAATCACGAAAATTGCAGAGGTATGCCCAATACCGGTGTTCGGACCAGTCACGATGAACAGGTTTGGAAACTGTGGCACGGTGGTGCCCAAATAGGCGCGGGGAAACTCACTCCACACATCGGCCAGTTTGGTGCCTCCTTTGCCCACAACCGGGTAGGAAATTACCCCGTCGGTGGCGTCGTAGCCCGTGGAATACACAATACAGTCCAGCTCAATCTGCTCGCCACTCAATGTCTTGATACCGGTTTCATTGATCTCGGCAATGCCGTCGGTTTTGTCGTGCAGGCTCACGTTGGGGCGGCAATAGGCCGGGTAAAGCGTATTGCTCAAGATAATCCGTTTGCATCCAATGGTGAAATCAGGTGTTACTTTCTTACGCAGTGCCGGGTCTTTGATCTGCTTCTTGATGTGGTGTAGTGCCTCGCGCTGCGCAATGTTCTTCAATGCGAAGTCCGAGTACTTGAATGCAATGACACGGCTTTCCAATCCCCAATAAATCGCTGAACGAGCCAGTTTGCGAATGGGCTCCACTTTCAGCAAAGCGCGCTGCCAGGGCTTGAATACACGGTCTGGTCGCGGCAGTACCCAATGGGGCGAGCGTTGGAAGACATGCAAATGCCCTACTTCCGGCGCAATGGCGGGTATCACCTGTGCTGCACTGGCACCACTGCCAATAATGGCGACACGTTTGCCTTTGTGGTCGTATTGCTGGTCCCAGGCATTGGTGTGAAAAGTCTTTCCTCTGAAGGTATCGCGTCCCTTGAAATTCGGGATCACGGGTGTGCTCAAGGGGCCAGAAGCGTTGATGACGAACTGCGCCTTGATCACATCGCCTGTTTGCAAATGTACATGCCAGCGTTGTTCGTTCTCGTGCCACTCGGTGCGCTGCACATTGCTGTTTACGCGAGTCTTCTCGCGCAGGCCGTGCTTGGTAATCACATGCTCGGTGTACTGCTGAAGTTCTGCACCCTCAGCAAACATTTGGCTCCAGTCGTATGGCTCACTCTCGATGGAATACAACAGCGACTGAACATCAACCGCGGCGCCAGGGTAAGCATTTTGACACCAGGTGCCGCCCATGAAGTCGCGGCGCTCCAACATGATGAAATCTTCAATGCCGCGCTTTTTCAGGTTGATCGCTGCACACTGCCCACCAAAACCACTGCCAATGATCACCACTGTGTATTCACTCATACCTGGAACCTTTTCAGAAAATTTTTGTTTGTGTGAATGTATATCTGACAACAATCATTGTCAATTACAAATTCACCAATAGAGGGTAGAACCCTCCCCCTAATTGGAGGATTAAAAAATTGGCGAACCAGCAGAATTAAGTGATGTTAAACGCCGATCAATCTATCCAGGAGCAAACCCATGGCCGCAGCCCAAGCATTAGTCAAAGACCTTGAAGGTGAAGTAAACGTGAGCCGCAACGGCGAAATAGTGGCTGTTAAAGCAGGCGACTTCCTCCTGCCTGGTGACGAAGTGGTCACCGGCGCAAATGGACGCTTGGCGCTCGAGTTTCCTGGAACTGAGGGACAAATTCCCGCAGCAGGCGTCATGACTTCGAATGGCAAGGTGACACTGGGTGAGCAAACTGGTGCCAATGGCCAGCAGCAAATCGTGGTCATCGAAGACGGCGAGTGTTTTGAATTCACCACCGAGTTGGCTGAGAATTCTGCGGCGGCCGAGGGTGGTGCCGTGGCCGGCCTGTTTGGTGCCGGCCTTCTTGGTGCAGGCAGTGGCGGCTTGGCGGGTGCAGGCGCTGTGGCAGCGGGTGCGTTTTTGGCAGGTGGATCTGGCGACTCTGGCAGCAGCGATGCGGGAACAGGCACAAGCACCGGCACAAGCAACGCTGGCGGCGGTGGCCTGGCTGGCGCGGGCGAGTTTTCATCCCAAGACAGCCCGCAAAGCCTTGAGGAATTTGCCAACGAGAACCTGACCCAGGACAACTTGCAACAAAGCATTCTTGAACCAATTCAGGATGCTGTACAAAACAGCCAGAACAGCCCTGAATCGACTCCTGACAACATTGCAGTTGCAGTGGAGCAAACAGGTTTGGGTGTACTTGAAAACGTGCACGATGCTTTGGTTGCCACCACTGGGGAAGGCACACCGCAGGCTGACCTCGTACAACAACTGGTCGATGGCGTAAACCAAACACCGCTGGGCGAACCCCTGAGCCCGATCACCACCCCCCTCTCAGAGGCTGTGAATACCGACCTTGGCCTGGATACACTGATTTCAGCACTGCCCAATGTAGACCCAACTGATGGTGGCCTGGTCACCAGCGTGGTGGATGTGGCCGATGGCATTACGCAACCAATCAGCGAACAGGTAGAGCCCTACGATCAATTGCTTCAGGGTTTGAGAGATGTTGCTGTTGAAATCGACAATGTACTGGAAGGTGTACTGAGCCAAATGGGCACCGAGGTTCCCAACCTGGACAGCCTGGATGGCGGCACACCTGCCCTTCCTGCCGAAGTTGAAGGCGGGTTGGCCGATTTGGTCGACGGTATTTTAGGCGGCGCAGACACCTTGCAATCTGCACTTCAGGGCGCTGGCGGTTCCGGTTTGCCTGAAATCCCCGAAGGCGACTTGCTGGGCACACTGAGCAGCGGTATTTCATCTGGTGCTGATGCACTGGGCGGTGAATTGGGCGGTTTGCCCGGATTGCCGACAGATGGACTTCCCGGTTAATCCACCATTCACTTAATATTTGTCATCAAGGTTTCATTTTGAAGCAATAGGCTCGATCGTTTTATAGCGATTCGGGCCTATTTTCATGAACAAGACCAAAATTCAACTGTTCGCACTCAGTGCGATTACGGCCGCTACTCTGGTTGCCTGCGGCGGCGACGGCAGCAACACCCCCAGCACCACCGCGCCTTCCGAGGCCACACCGGCCAGCCTGACACTGGAGAAAATTGGTGGATTCTCGACCTACCAGTTTGATGTCAGCGCTGCTGAAATTCCAGCTTACGACCCAGCCAGCCAACGCTTATTCATGGTCAATGCCTTGGCAGGTGCTGTAGATGTATTTGACCTGTCTGACCCGGAAAACCCCACTTTGATTGATACGCTGAACACCAATGACGTGCTCGCTGGCTCAGTCGTGAACAGCGTTGCAGTCGCCAAGGGTATTGTTGCGGTAGCCATCGAAGCCCCTGTGAAAACCAACCTGGGCCGCATGGCTCTGTATCGAGCCAGCGATTTGACTCTCTTGAGCTCTCGCACAGTGGGCGCACAACCCGACATGATCACCTTCACGCCGGACGGCAACACCGTGCTCACCGCCAACGAAGGTGAGCCCAGTGACGACTATCAAATTGACCCTGAAGGAAGTATCAGCGTGATTGATGTGCGCGACCCGCGCGCGCCGATCGTACGCACGGCCAGCTTTAGTGCGTTCACAGGACAAGAAGCCAGTCTGCGTGCTCAAGGTATTCGAATCTATGGCCCGGGTGCATCTGCTTCACAAGACTTTGAACCTGAATACATCACAGTGTCCGCGGACGGCAAAACCGCCTATGTGACCCTTCAAGAAAACAATGCAATCGCAAAAGTCGATATTGAAACAGCCTCTGTAAGCAATGTATTTCCGCTTGGGGAGAAAGATCACGGTGCTATCGGTAACGAATTCGACGCGTCCGACACCGATGGCGGCACAATTAACATTCGCAACTGGGCTGGCGTTGCCGGTCTTTACTTGCCCGATGCCATGGCTTCCTACACAGCTACGGATGGTAAAACCTATTTGGTGACAGCCAATGAAGGCGATGCTCGCACCTGGGGTGAAGACAATCCTGCCTATTTTGCGGGCGATACAAGCCAGGGTTTTGTTGAAGAATTCAGGGTCAAACACTTGGTAAACCGCAATGGTTGGGCTGGCCGTTTAAACGATGACCTGCCTGCCCATCTCGATGAATTGGCCAATGGGGGCTTGCTGAACCCCTTGGTGTTTGGCTACTGCGGTGCCGTGGCTGGCAACCCGAATGGTTGCCGGGCCGACGATCAACTTGGGCGCTTGAATGTCACCTGGACCATGGGTTACCGAACAGATGCCAACGGCGCACCTCTTCTATTCAACAGCTCTGGCGTTGAAGACCCCGCAGGCGATCGCCTGATGTATGACAAACTGTATTCCTTCGGTACCCGTTCGTTCTCGATTTTTGATGAAGACGGCATGCTGGTTTTCGACTCAGGCTCTGAAATTGAACGCTTCCTGGCCAGCGACGATTGCAAAGTGGGCAGCGCCCGTAACTTGAACTGCAAGGATTTCTTTAATTCAGGTCATGATGAAGGCAATGCGCTGGATAGCCGTAGCGATGCAAAAGGACCCGAACCTGAGGGCGTTGCAGTAGGTCAGATTGGAGACAAGACTTTCGCTTTTATTGGTTTGGAGAGAATGGGCGGCATTCTGGTCTATGACGTCACCAACCCGGCGGCACCCGTGCGTGTGGATTACTACAACACCCGCGATGACTGGACCAACGACCCCTCCGACCCAGCCGTGTTGCCGACTGCTGGAGACCTGGGACCCGAGGGACTGGTATTCATCCCAGCCAAAGACTCTCCGACTGGAGAACCCTTGCTGGTGGTGGGCAATGAGGTCAGTGGAAGCACCGCAGTGATGCGAATCAATTTGAGCTTCTGAGCTTCTCACCCAACGCCCCACCTGCGTGCCGCTTCACGCGTCACTGGGTGTGTCGATTCTCCCGGCTTTTCGCTCATAGGCGAAAAGCTTCTCACCCAACGCCGCACCTGCGTGCCGCTTCACGCGTCACTGGGTGTGTCGATTCTCCCGGCTTTTCGCTCATAGGCGAAAAGCTTCGAATCCCTCACGCAAAGCCCGCAGGGGCTTTGCTCATCTCCGCTGCAAAAACAAAAAGCCCCTTCCGGGGCTTTCTGTTTTTTGGCGGAGAAGGAGGGATTCGAACCCTCGAAGAGGTTACCCCCTTACCTGATTTCGAGTCAGGCCGATTCAGCCGCTCTCGCACTTCTCCATGGGGCGCAAGTATATAGTATTCGGGCAGCATCCAAAAACACCCAAAACAACAAACGGAGACAACTTTTGAATCACACAGCTAACCATCGGTTCATTTTTCTGGGCTTTATTGCAGCGGGGCTTACCAATATTTTAGGCATGCTCGCGGCAAGCGAGTTTTTCACCAACCAGGCTTTTCACGAGTTATCACCTGAAGTTTTTTCTGATTTCGGTACCTTCATGGTCATGGTGTGGGGGCTGGCTTATTTGTCTGTGGCCAAACAAGCACATCAGTTGCCTGCAATCTGTTTTGTATTCGCCTTTGAAAAAGCGATCTATGTATACACCTGGGTCATCTGGATCACCAGGAAGTCAGACATGCTCCCAATCATCAAGGAAGAAACGCCCCTGCTCGCCCTGTTCTATTCAAGCTATGGGCTCATCGATTTGGCCTATGCGCTGTTTTTTGCATGGGTAGGCATTCGCGCACTTCAAAAGTAAGCACCGAAACACGCACAACAAAGCGGTGCATGCACCAAATCCATCAAAACCGGCGCACCGATTTATTTGGTGCGCCGCACCAAACTCGCTCCACGCACCAAAATTAGCGTGGAATCCCGCACTGATTTAACTCAATTTCACAAGCGTGCGCCCCTTTTTTGCATGGCACACATTCTGCTAAGTGTCTACTGAGACCATGACCAACGACGGATCAGGTCAATTGCATTGAAGTGATTGAAGTACCGGACAACGGCGTCCATCCCAAACTTGCTTGGGCAGGTGTGGAGATGTGCGCCATTTTTTCTTGTGTTGAATTTAGAAGGACGCACACCATGAGCAACAAACCAACCAATAAAAAAGCCGAGTTGTCGGAAACACGCCGCACGTTCATCAAACAATCCGCAGCGGTATGGGGTTCAACCTTGCTCGCCGGGTTTGGTGCCCCCTCCATCGTCATAGCCCAGTCCACCAAACTGGAAACCACAAAAGCCAAGTTGGGATTCATTGCGCTTTCCGATGCTGCACCCTTGTTTGTCGCCGACGAAAAAGGTTTCTTCAAAAAGCATGGCATGACCGATGTTGAAGTGTTGAAGCAATCCTCTTGGGGCACCACCCGCGACAACCTCGTACTGGGCTCGGCAGGCAACGGTATTGACGGTGCACACCTTCTGACACCGATGGCTTATCTGCTCACTACCGGCGCCATCACCACCAACAACATTCCGGTGCCGATGAATATTCTGTGCCGCCTGAACCTGGACGGCCAAGGTATCTCGGTCAGCAATGAATTCAAAGACCTCAAAGTGGGCACCAACGCCACTGAATTCAAGGCAGCACTGGCTGCCAAGAAAGGCGGTGGCAAACCCGTTAGTGCTGCCATGACTTTCCCGGGCGGAACGCACGACTTGTGGATCCGCTACTGGATGGCAGCCGCAGGCATCGACCCCAATAGCAATGTATCCACCATTGTGGTTCCCCCGCCCCAAATGGTGGCCAACATGAAAGTGGGCAGCATGGATGCCTTCTGTGTGGGCGAGCCCTGGAACCTGCAACTGATTCACCAGAAAATTGGCTACACCGCGGTCACCACCGGTGAGCTTTGGAACAACCACCCAGAAAAAGCCCTCAGCCTGCGTGCGGATTACGTGCAAGCCAATCCGAATGCAACCAAGGCCATTCTGAAAGCGGTCATGGAAGCACAAATGTTCTGCGACGACCCAGCCAACAAAGATGAGGTTGCGAAAATCTGTTCACAGCGACGCTGGATCAACGCACCGGTGGGCGACATTATTGAGCGCATGAAAGGTCAATTCGATTATGGCACTGGCCGTGTCGAAGACAACAGCAAGCACTTGATGAAGTATTGGAGCAACCAGGCGTCTTACCCATTCCAAAGTCACGACCTGTGGTTCATCACGGAAAACCAGCGCTGGGGCTACCTGCCAAGCAAGCTGGATACCAACGCACTGATCAAGAAAGTAAACCGCGAAGACATCTGGAGAACCGCGGCGAAAGAGTTGGGTGTAGCCGCCAAAGACATTCCGGCCAGCACCTCTCGTGGCGTTGAAAAATTCTTCGACGGCAAGGTGTTTGATCCGAAAAACCCGAAGGCATACCTCGACAGTCTAGCCATTAAAGCGTTGAAGGCCTGATTCATCTAAGCAATAAGGACACATCATCATGATGAATACCGACACACTTGAGCGCCTACAAACCGCCACCAAGGTAAAAAGCAAACCCTTCGTTGAAACTGCTTACTTCAAGCAATTGAAGGAGAGCATGGGCAAGATTGTTCCTCCGATCGTCATCATGGGTATTTTGCTGTTGATCTGGGAAATTCTGTGCAGCGGTGAAGGCGCGCGTTTGCCTGGCCCAAGCAAAGTAATCACTGACACGTGGGAATTAATCACCAATCCGTTCTACAACAACGGCGGAAGTGATGTAGGCATGGCCTGGCAAATTCTGGCCAGCCTTGAACGTGTCGCCATGGGTTACAGCCTTGCTGTAGTGGTGGGCGTCGCGCTGGGTGTGTTGGTGGGTCAATCCACCTGGGCTTTACGCGGGCTTGACCCACTGTTTCAGGTACTGCGCACCGTACCCCCACTCGCCTGGTTGCCTTTGTCACTGGCTGGCTTTCAGGATGGAAACCCATCGGCGATTTTTGTGATTTTCATTACTGCCATTTGGCCCATCATCATCAATACCTCAGTGGGTATTCGCAATATTCCTGAAGACTATCGAAACGTGTCACGTGTCATTCAACACAATGGCATTGAGTACTTTTGGAAAATCATGCTGCCTGCCGCCGCGCCCTATATATTCTCCGGGCTTCGCATTGGTGTGGGCCTGAGCTGGCTGGCCATCGTTGCGGCAGAAATGCTGATTGGTGGTGTCGGTATCGGCTTCTTCATCTGGGACGCATGGAACAGCTCGCTTATCAGCGACATTGTTTTGGCGCTGGTGTATGTGGGCATCGTCGGTTTCATCCTCGACCGCTGCGTCGCCTGGGTGGGCAAGAAAATTACACGCGGTACATCTGCTGGTTAAGGAGTAATAACATGAGCGATCGATTTTTAAGTATTTCCCAGGTGCAAATGCGTTTCGAGCGCAATGGCATCGTGAACCCAGTATTGAAAGACATCAACCTGGAGGTGAATCGTGGTGAATACATTTCACTGATTGGTCACTCGGGCTGCGGAAAGTCCACCGTGCTGAACATCATCGCAGGTTTGCTGACAGCCAGCGAAGGCGTGGTCATTGTCGACAACAAGGAAGTTAACGCGCCGGGCCCCGACCGCGCCTTGGTGTTCCAAAACCATTCCCTGCTGCCTTGGCTGACGGTGTATCAAAACGTGGAAATTGCAGTTGAAAAAATATTCAAAGGCAAAAAAAGCAAAGCAGAGCAGCGTGAATGGATTTTGCACAACCTTGACATGGTGAACATGAGCCATGCACTGGATCGTTTGCCCTCTGAGATATCGGGTGGCATGAAGCAACGTGTGGGTATTGCACGTGCACTGGCCATGGAACCCAAGGTGTTGCTCTTGGATGAACCCTTCGGTGCACTGGATGCGCTCACCCGCGCCCACTTGCAAGATGAAGTGATGCGAATTCAAAATGAGTTGAAGAACACCGTGGTCATGATTACGCACGATGTGGACGAAGCTGTGTTGTTGTCCGATCGAATTGTCATGATGACCAACGGCCCTTCAGCCACCATTGGTCAAATTCTGAACATTGATCTACCCCGACCACGGGACCGTTTGGCCTTGGCCGACGACCCCACGTACAACCACTACCGGCATGAAGTGCTCAGCTTCCTGCATGAGAAGCAAAGAAAGGTAGAAGCAATCCACAAACATCGTCTGGCGAAAACCAGCAACGACAATAAGGTTAGCGCGAGCGCCTGAAATCAAACTCAACCCGCCAAAAACCGTCGCAAACCATAGCGGCGGTTTTTTTTCGTCCCTAGGGAAAGTACCGATGGGTAAGGGTTTGCTCCTATTTAGTTCGAAGTGGGTGGCTATCACAATGCAGGTTCGAAAAGTAAAACCAAAAACAACAGTCGAAAGCTAAATCAATTTAAGGAGGCAAAATGACTGACTCAGTGAACAACCAAAAGCGCCGCGATTTCATCAAAGGCACATCAGTGGCTGCAGTAGGCGCAGGCGCCATGGCGTTCCCCATGATCTCCACTGCGCAAACAGTGAACATGCGCTTCCAGAGTACATGGCCCCAGAAAGACATTTTCCATGAATACGCGGTTGACTTTGCAGACAAAGTGAACAGCATGACCGGTGGTCGTCTGAAAATTGAAGTGTTGCCTGCTGGTGCGGTGGTAAAAGCCTTCGACTTGTTGGACGCAGTGAACAAAGGTACTTTGGACGGTGGTCATGGCGTTATTGCTTATTGGTACGGCAAGAACCCAGCGGTTGCGCTGTGGGGTTCAGGCCCCTCTTTTGGCATGGACGCCAACATGCTTTTGGCATGGCACAAATACGGCGGTGGTAAAGAACTACTGGAGGAAATTTACAAAGAGCTGAACATGGATGTGGTGTCCTTCATGTCTGGCCCAATGCCTACTCAGCCACTGGGCTGGTTTAAAAAGCCAGTGACAAAACCTGAAGATCTGAAAGGTTTGAAGTTCCGCACAGTCGGTTTGTCTGTGGACATCTTCACGAAAATGGGCGTAGCTGTTAACGCGCTACCAGGCGGAGAAATCGTTCCAGCGATGGACCGTGGCCTTCTGGATGCAGCCGAATTTAACAATGCCTCCTCCGACCGCGTTCTGGGCTTCCCAGACGTGTCCAAGGTTTGCATGTTGCAATCTTTCCACCAGTCTTCTGAACAGTTCGAAATCATGTTCAACAAGACCAAGTACAACAAGCTGCCTGCTGAAATCAAGGCGATTATCGCCAACGCCGCTGAAGCAGCATCTGCAGACATGAGCTGGAAGGCTGTTGACCGCTACTCCAAGGACTATGCTGAAATGCAAAGTAAACAAGGCGTCAAGTTCTTCAAGACGCCCGACAGCATCTTGAAAGCACAATTGAAAGCTTGGGATGAGGTAACCACAGCCAAATCTGCTGAAAACCCCATGTTCAAGAAAGTGCTTGAGTCACAGCGCGCATTTGCTGCACGCGCAGCCAAATGGCAAGCCGACACGTCAGTCGACTTCAAGATGGCGCAAGCCTTCTACGCTCAGAAAAAGAAGTAATCAGTTGTTTTAGTCCTGAAAGCCAACATCTGCACAACGGATGTTGGCTTTTTTTTAAAACCGAACCCGAGGTTCACCCCATGTTAGCTTTCCTACATTTGGTCGACAGAATTTCCACCAAGGTCGGGCACATTTTTGCCTGGACCATCGTTCTGTTGACTGGCGTCATTGTGTTCGAGGTGTTTACCCGTTATGCCCTGAACAGCCCCAATCCGTGGGTATTTGACATGTCCTACATTTTGTACGGCATCCTGTTCATGATGGCAGGTGCCTATACATTGGCCACCAATGGTCATGTTCGCGGCGATATTCTGTATGGCTTTCTGGAGCCCAGAACGCAAGCCATCCTTGACCTGATCCTGTACTTCGTTTTCTTTTTCCCCGGCATCATCGCATTGACCTACGCAGGCTACACGTTCGCTGACGAAGCCTGGGCGATCAAGGAAATGTCCTCCATCACTGCCGATGGCCCCCCAATCTACCCCTTCAAGGCTTTTATTCCCTTGGCTGGCCTGTTCTTGTTGTTTCAGGGCATCGTTGAAGTTCTCCGCTGTGCAATGTGTATCAAAGACGGTGCCTGGCCAAAGCGAGAGGACGACGTGGAAGAAGTGGACGTTGAGAAGCTGAAAGCGACTCTCGGCAAGAATTAACAGGATTCAATCAAAATGAAAAAAGAACTATATTTCGGCTTTGCCATCATGGCGTTGATCCTGCTCGGACTCGTCATTGCGATGCCTGTACCATCAGAGATGACCGATGGACACCTCGGCTTGCTGATGCTGTCGCTGGTGGTGGTTGCCATTATGCTTGGCTTCCCTACTGCATTTACCCTGATGGGTATGGGTGTGATTTTCACCTACTTCGCCTACGACGGAAATATACAAAAAACGCTGGACCTGATGGTGCAATCGACTTACAAAGTCATGACCAATGACGTACTTATTTCGGTACCACTGTTTGTATTCATGGGTTATCTTGTTGAGCGGGCGAACCTGATCGAAAAGCTGTTCAAAGCGTTGCATTTGTCCATGGCCCGGCTACCAGGTGCATTGGGCGTCGCAACCTTGGTCACCTGCGCGATTTTTGCGACTGCCACTGGTATTGTAGGTGCGGTGGTTACCTTGATGGGCTTGCTCGCCATGCCCAGCATGCTGAAAGCCGGTTATGACACCAAGATGGCTGCTGGTGCAATTACAGCCGGTGGTTGCTTGGGTATTTTGATTCCACCATCCGTGTTGCTGATTGTGTATGGCGCCACCGCTGGTGTGTCTGTGGTTCAATTGTACGCGGGTGCATTCTTCCCTGGATTGATGCTGACTGGCCTGTACATTGCCTACATCATCATTCGCGCCAAGATCAATCCAAAGTGTGCGCCTCCCTTGTCTGAAGAAGACCGCAAGGTCGCGCTGAGCCCAGTGCTTGATTCCTTGAAGCGCACCTACGGCAGCAGCCGTGCGGTATCCGCATTGGTCAACGGAATGAAGGGCCGCCGCGAGGGGAATCTGACAACAGCTCAGGTCGCTAACCAGTTCTTCATTGCCATGTTGCCGGCGATTTTCGCAGCGTTCATTCTGGGTCTGGTGTACTCCTCGTTGACAGCGCCCAAAGAGGCTGCGTTTGATACTTCAGGCTTGGTGACGTTTGGGTCTGAATACCAAGGCTCAAGCAACAGCAAATACGATTTCGGCTTTGACGAACCTGCTGGTGCAGAAACCACAGAAGCCGCGCCAGCCGTGGAAGAACCTGCGGCTGAAGAACCAGCAGCAGCGGCTGAAGCAGAGTCAACACCAGCTCCGACAAACTTCTGGATTTCATTGTTGGTGGTTGTGGGTGTGTTGCTGTACTACTATGCTCGCCTCAGTTTTGAGCGCCTCGAAGTGTTCAAGATGTTGTTGACTTCATTCTTCCCACTGGCCATCCTGATTCTGGCTGTGTTGGGCAGTATCGTGTTCGGTTTGGCCACACCTTCAGAAGCGGCGGCGGTCGGTGCCTTTGGCGGCCTGCTCTTGGCTGCCGGATATCGCCAACTCAATTTCCCAGTGTTGCGTGAATCAGTGTTTCTGACCTCCAAAACAACCGCGATGGTGTGCTGGTTGTTCGTCGGGTCCTCCATTTTCTCAGCAGCATTTGCATTGTTGGGTGGCCAGGAACTGGTTGAGCAGTGGGTGTTGTCTTTGGGATTAACCCCAATTCAATTCCTGTTGCTGTCTCAAGTGATTATTTTCTTGCTGGGTTGGCCTCTGGAATGGACTGAGATCATCGTGATTTTCATGCCAATCTTTATTCCACTGCTGCCCTACTTTGACATTGATCCGCTGTTCTTTGGTTTGCTGGTCGCGTTGAACCTGCAAACGGCGTTCCTGTCGCCACCCGTGGCCATGGCCGCGTTCTACCTGAAAGGTGTATCGCCACCCGGGGTAACTTTGAACCAGATCTTCTTGGGCATGATTCCTTTCATGTTTATCCAGATCTTTGCCATGTTCATTCTGTATGTGTTCCCACAGATCGGCATGTGGCTGCCAGAAGTGCTTTACAGATAACTGCAAGCCAGACATTACGTCACTTGACGCAGAAAACCGCCCTCTGGGCGGTTTTTTGTTTTCACGATCCGTTCGTTCCCGTTTGGGAACTCCACCGAACTATTATTTTCACGATCCGTTCGTTCGAATCTACTCAAAGCTCGCAAAAACAAAAAACCCGCCACAAGGGCGGGTTTTGATGTTTTTGGCGGAAGCTGTGTCCGCTTTTCACAATTCTTTTACATTCCGGTATCTTCCTTCAAAACCACCGCCATAGCTTGTTATCAGGCATTTGAGTTCCGAATTGTTCCACACAAGATTACGAATATCTGCTACCTTTACATGGGTAGAAACATGGGTAAGACTTCGGAACCAAAATGCCACGTTCAAAAATCAATATTCTCAATGCTAAAAGCAAGGAATTAACTGGTGCAGCAGAGCCGGGCTATTACAGCGACGGCGGGGGATTGTTTTTGCAGGTGAGCAACCAGGGCACCAAATCATGGGTATTCCGGTTCAAGTCCCCAGTGACATTGAAAGCCCGTGAAATGGGTCTAGGTTCAATCAATACCGTTTCCCTTGCTATGGCCAGGACAAAGGCACTTGACGCCCGCATTCAAGTCAGCAACGGCCTAGACCCCCTTATAGAAAAACAGAACGCTGAACACCAACGCCTGTTGGTTACTGCAAGAAAGGCCGCGACGTTTGCCATTTGCGCGCGGGAGTGTATCCAGACCCATGAAGCAAGCTGGAAGAATGCAAAGCACCGGGCCCAATGGGAAAGCACCTTGGAAACCTACGCCTTTCCAATCATTGGTAACAAGCCAGTGGATGAGATTGATGAGCAAATGGTTCTGCGTGTACTTGCCCCCATCTGGCACACCAAAGCGGAAACAGCTTCCCGGCTACGTGGCCGCATTGAAAAGGTACTTGACTATGCAACAGCCAAGAAACACAGAAGCGGAGAAAACCCCGCTCGATGGAAAGGCAACTTGAAAGAATTGCTGGGCAAGCAATCAAGGGACACCAACAACCAACCCGCCCTACCCTATTCGCGTGTAGCTGAATTCCTGCATGACCTGCGAACCCATGAGGGCATTACCGCAAAGGCTATTGAATTCGTCATTCTGACCGCTTGCCGTTCTGGTGAAGTGCGTCTGGCAACATGGGATGAATTTAACCTGGCTGAAAAGAAATGGACTATCCCCGCCAATCGCATGAAAGCAGGCAAAGAGCACACGGTTCCATTGTCTGAACAGGCCATTCAGCTATTGCAGACTATGCCCCGCATGGAAGGTAGTGAGTTTGTTTTCTTTGCCCCAAGGGGTGGCGCATTGTCAGATATGGCCCTAACTGCAATGGTGCGACGGATGCACGCCACACAAGTGGAGGCGGGGCAAACCGGCTATGTAGACCCAGCCCAAAAGGATTCAGAGAACAACCCACGAACAATTACCGTGCATGGATTCCGTTCGTCATTCCGGGATTGGGCCGGTGACACCACCAGCTACCCGCGTGAGGTTATTGAAAAGTCACTCGCCCACGGTATCAAAGACAAAACAGAAGAAGCCTATGCGCGCGGTGAACTACTCCGCAAACGCATCAAGTTGATGCAAGCATGG
>NZ_LUJK01000049.1 GCF_001601825.1 Limnobacter sp. CACIAM 66H1
TTGGGTCGCCCAATCGATGAAGCCGGTCCCGTGAAGACTGACGCTACACGTGCCATTCACCAGAATGCACCGCGTTCGACGAACTGTCACCCTCGACAGAGTTGCTCGAAACAGGCATCAAGGTGATCGACTTGATCTGCCCATTCGCCAAAGGCGGTAAGGTAGGCTTGTTCGGTGGTGCCGGTGTGGGCAAGACCGTGAACATGATGGAATTGATCAACAACATCGCCAAGCAGCACGGTGGTTACTCCGTGTTTTGCCGGTGTGGGTGAGCGTACTCGTGAGGGTAACGACTTCTACCACGAGATGAAAGATTCCAACGTGTTGGACAAAGTGGCGCTTGTGTACGGCCAGATGAACGAGCCTCCCGGCAACCGTCTGCGTGTTGCGCTGACTGGTTTGACCATGGCGGAATACTTCCGTGACGAAGGTCGTGACGTTCTGCTGTTCGTAGACAACATTTACCGCTTTACATTGGCCGGTACTGAAGTGTCTGCGTTGCTGGGTCGTATGCCTTCTGCGGTGGGTTACCAGCCGACACTGGCTGAAGAAATGGGCCGCTTGCAAGAGCGTATTACTTCAACCAAGAAGGGCTCCATTACTTCCGTGCAAGCGGTTTACGTTCCTGCGGATGACTTGACCGACCCGTCACCAGCGACCACGTTTGCGCACTTGGACGCGACTGTGGTGTTGTCTCGTGACATCGCTTCCTTGGGTATTTACCCAGCGGTGGACCCACTGGATTCCACATCACGCCAGGTTGACCCCAACATCATCGGTGAAGAGCACTACAACGTGGCGCGTGGCGTGCAGCAAACACTGCAACGCTACAAGGAACTGCGCGACATTATCGCGATTTTGGGTATGGACGAATTGTCTCCAGAAGACAAGCTGGCCGTGGCCCGTGCGCGTAAAATCCAGCGTTTCCTGTCACAGCCTTTCACAGTGGCTGAAGTGTTTACCGGTTCTCCCGGCAAGTACGTGTCACTGAAGGAAACCATTCGCGGCTTCAAGATGATTGTGAACGGTGAGTGTGACCACTTGCCCGAGCAGGCTTTCTACATGGTAGGTACCATTGACGAAGCCTTCGAAAAAGCCAAGAAAATTCAGTAATCCGATTGGTGTGTAGTGCACCGGCCAAAGTGAAAACCCAAGCCGGTGCCCATCACAAAGGAAATGAGTATGTCGACAATCCGCGTGGACGTGGTGAGTGCAGAAGAATCAATCTTCGAAGGTGAAGCAGAGTTTGTAGCTTTGCCCGGAGAGCAGGGTGAACTGGGTATTTATCCACGTCACACCCCGCTGATTACACGCATCAAGCCCGGTACAGTTCGCATCAAGATTGCGGGTCAAGCTGAAGAGGAAGTGGTGTTTGTAAACGGTGGCGTGTTGGAAGTACAACCCAATGCCGTGACTGTTCTTGCAGACACTGCACTTCGCGGCAGCGACCTGGATGAAGCCAAAGCAACAGAAGCCAAACGTTTGGCCGAAGAAGCCTTGGCCAATCGCAGTGCGGACATTGACTATGCTCAAGCACAAGCTGAATTGGCTTCCGCGATTGCACAGTTGCAGGCCATCAAGCGCTTGAGGAAAGTACGCTAAGCAGTAAAAGGTTGGATCAACCAGCAAAAAGCCACGGTGAAAACCGTGGCTTTTTTCTTGAGTGGAAGCGAAACAATGCACTGTGGAACCACGGCATTTGAATTCGCAACATAAATGGCAATTAAGGAGTCGTTTATGTATCAAAAATTCGATGACCTGTTGAAAGATCTTCAACAGAATCGCCCAAGCAACCTCACCCCTCAGGGTCGAGTCTTTTTCTTTAACGACCAGTCCGTATTGTTGCAACATGGTGAACTGGAGGGCATCACCTGGGTTGATATTCACATTGAGTTGAAACGTTTTCACATCGAGAACTTGAGCGCTGCGAAAAAGGTGCTGCAAGCCAATTGTGAGATGGGCAACTCAACACCCATTCCCTCCTGGTTTGCAATCAATGTGAAGAATGATTGTCTGGTCTTCATCAACAGACTCGACTGGCGACACCTCACCTGCAAAATTCTGGAAGACCATATTCTGCGGTGCATTGAACAAATGGGAAGTGCGTTGACCAGTGAGGGTGTGTAATCCGCGTTGAATGTTCTACGGGTTAGAATAAGGGAATGAAAATCGCCCTGTATTCTGATTTGCATCTAGAAACGATGCGCCACTTTCCCGCTTTGGCGGCTGTTCCACAACCGGCAGAGAATGTGGACTTGATGATTCTCGCCGGCGATATTCACCAGGGCACGCAAGGCTTGCAGGCCTTGGCCGATCTGGGAGACAAGCAGCACATTTACGTGGCAGGAAACCACGAGTATTACCATCACGATATTGAAATTCTGGACGACCATTTGTTTGAATTGGCCGCGAAGAAGCATTTGAATTATTTGCAGCGCACCAGCGTGGTGATTCAGGGCGTGCGTTTTCTGGGTTGCACCCTCTGGACCGATTTCAACATTCAGCCTGGTTGGCGGTTTGGTGCTGAATTGGTAGCCAAGGCGTTTTTGCCGGATTACAAGTTGATCCGGATGCGTGGCAAACAGTTTTCGCCCAGCATGGGCATCGACTTGCACTACCAGAATATTGACTGGCTGGAGTCTGCACTCGCTACGCCGTTTGATGGAAAGACGGTGGTGATTACTCACCATGCACCACACCCGCAAAGTATTCACCCTCGCTTTAATTTAAGCCCGATCAACGCTGCGTTTGTATCTGATCTGAGTCGTTTGATGGGCAAAGCCGATGTGTGGGTACATGGCCATATGCATGATTCCTTCGATTACACCGTTCACAACAACGGTGGCCAAACCCGTGTTTTGGTGAATCCGCGGGGCTATGTTCGCAAAAAAAGGCAAAGCTCGAAAAATGGAGCGTGGACAGGTGCAGGTGACACCGCAGGCTTTTGAGAATCCATTCTTCAACCCGCACTTGGTATTTGAAGTATGAAGTTGGCGGCCAACCTGAGTTGGCTTTACACAGAATTCGATTTTCTTGACCGAATGCGTGAGTGTGCCCACGATGGTTTCAAGTACGCCGAGTGCATGTTTCCCTATGAACATTGCGCTGAACTGCTGCGCGACCGAGCGCTTGAGGCAGGCGTGCAATGGGTGCTGATTAATGCGCCCGCCGGTGATTGGGGTCAGGGCGATCGGGGGCTGGCCAGCTCACCTGCGAGGCGCAACGAGTTCAAGCGGTCTATCGAAGTAGCAGTGAATTACGCCAAGGTGTTGGGTGTACGGAAGGTGCATGTGCTGGCAGGGGCGGTCGATTTGAGCGATGACCGTGGCATGCGGGCTGCGTGGGATTGCTACGAAGAAAACCTGTTGTGGCTGGCCAGCACCATGAAGAACGAGCCAATTGACTGGTTAATTGAACCGATTAACCGGTTTGATGTGCCTGGTTACCTGTTAAACCGCCAGGCTGATGCCCACGAACTGTTGATTCGTTTGAATCAGCCTAACCTGGGTGTGCAAATGGACTTGTATCATTGCCTGCGAACCGAGGGTGAAGTGTTAAAAGCGCTCGACCGATACCTGCCCTCCGGCCGCGTGAAACACATGCAGCTTGCAGGTGTGCCGCATCGCGATGAGCCGGGTGTGAATGAATACGTAGCCGTGTATGACCGTTTGACAGTGTTGGGCTACAGTGGACACATTGGTTGCGAGTATCGGCCCAAGGCGGGCACCCGCGATGGCCTGGGCTGGATCCGAAGCACCGGTTTTTCAGGCACAATGGAGTCCTCCGAAACTTGAGCCCAGGCGGGCAACCGCTGGAAGAGTGCGCATGCAAGACGCTGAACTGAAGCAACTGCTCGAAAACACCAAGACGATCGCTGTGGTGGGTTTTTCCTCGCAAGCCCACAAACCGAGTTTTTTTGTGGCCAAGTATCTGCAGTCGCAGGGTTATCGAATTTTGCCGATCAACCCGGCTTTGCAGGGACGGCCCAGTGGTTTGATGGGCGAAACCTGTTACCCCGATTTAAAAACAGCGGTTGCTGAAACCGGTTTGAAGATTGATTTGGTGGATGTGTTTCGCCGTGCTGAACACACCCCCGATGTTTTGGCCCAGGCGATGAATGTGGGCGCTGGTGCCGTGTGGTTGCAGCAGGGCATTCGCAATGACCTGGTGGAGGCCAAGGCCCGAGCGGCCGGTTTGCCCTTTGTGATGGACCGTTGTTTGAAAACCGAACATCAACGTCTGTTTTTAGTTTGATTTTATACAAGAAGCACTTACGAACATGAGCAGTTTTCAGCCTGTCAAGAACGACACCTTCCTGCGTGCCCTGCGTCGCGAAGCCACTGAGTACACCCCTGTCTGGCTGATGCGCCAAGCGGGCCGCTATTTGCCTGAATACCGTGCAACACGCGCGAAAGCAGGCAACTTCATGGGTTTGTGCACCAATCCTGAGGCTGCCTGCGAAGTCACCCTGCAGCCGCTGGAGCGCTACAAGCTGGATGCTGCCATCTTGTTCTCAGACATCTTGACTGTACCCGACGCGATGGGGCTGGGTCTTTATTTTGAAGAAGGCGAAGGCCCCAAATTTGAGCGGCCCTT
This sequence comes from Limnobacter sp. CACIAM 66H1, assembly GCF_001601825.1. Classification (GTDB taxonomy): domain Bacteria; phylum Pseudomonadota; class Gammaproteobacteria; order Burkholderiales; family Burkholderiaceae_B; genus Limnobacter. The sequence continues at coordinate 4,597 of NZ_LUJK01000049.1, forward strand.
GGTCACAGAGGCCGATGTCGCCAAATTGGCTGTGCCTGACATTGGCACCAGCCTGCGTTACGTCACAGACGCAGTCAGCACCATTCGAGGTGCCTTGGGCGGACGAGTGCCACTGATTGGTTTTTCGGGTAGCCCGTGGACTTTGGCCTGTTACATGGTTGAAGGTGGAGGCAGCAGCGATTTTCGCAAGGTCAAAACCATGCTGTACAAACGACCAGACCTGATGCACCGCATTCTTGAAGTGACCACGGAAGCGGTTAGCCAATACTTGCGCGCGCAAATCGATGCGGGTGCCCAGGCCGTCATGATTTTTGACAGCTGGGGCGGTGCTCTGGCCGACGGCGCATTCCAGAAGTTCAGCTTGAATTACATCAAGAAAATCGTGGGCAGTTTGCCCTTGCAGGTCAACCGGGGCAGTTTTGCGGAAGACATACCCTCGATCGTGTTCACGAAGGGTGGTGGTTTATGGCTTGAAGACATTGCATCCAGTGGCGCCAGTGCTGTGGGTGTGGACTGGACGGTCAACCTGGGCCAGGCCCGCGCACGAATTGCTGAGCGTTGTGCGATCCAGGGCAACCTGGACCCCAATGTGTTGTTTGCAGAGCCAGCCCAGATTGAAGCCGAGGTGGCCAAGGCTTTGGAAAGTTTCGGGGTGCCGCAGGCTGGTGCTGGCCATGTCTTTAACCTTGGGCACGGCATTTCGCAGTTCACCAACCCGGACAGTGTGGAGGTGATGGTGAATGCCGTTCATGCCTATAGCCGCAAACAAAGGCAGTAAAAACTTGGACTTATGCACATTTTTGGCGCAAGGCGGAAGAAACATTATTTTGCATTGCACGACGAATGGAAAAGCAGTGTTGTCAGTTAACCCATTGTTTTAAAACAATAAAAATACGTTTTACAAAATTTGTACTTTACATGAATGCCCACATCCTGTAGCGCATCCGTGGATTATTTCCACGGATGTCCACAAAGTTATCCACATTGACTGTTAAAAATTTTGTATTCCGTTTAATTCAAGCCAGCTAGTCCATGAACTTAAAGTAAGCTGTGAAGACAGACCCAAACCAAAACACGTCATCTAACCCGATCAAGGGGGACACTTTGCTGGTGAATGTGTTGGTTGCTGCACCGCTTCCCAAGGCTTTCACTTATCAATGGCACAGTGAGCATGCGCCCCAATTTGGGATGCGGGTGATCGTGCCATGGGGCCGTCAATATCGGATTGGTCTGGTGCAGGGTGTTGCTCCCGATCAGCAATTGACCGAGAACATCAAACCCGTGCACTCGGTGTTGGACCAAGGTGAATGCCTGAGCGCGCAGTGGCAAGCCTTGATTGAATTTGCAGCCAAGTATTATCACCATCCTTTGGGCATGATCGCTCTGGAGGCCTTGCCCAAGGCTTTGCGGGTTTTAAACGCCCGTGGAGAAGAGCCAGTGATGGTGGCCAAATCCCGGGAGCATGCGCAGAAGTTATTGGTCGAGCGCAGTGAACCGCTTGCCGTAGCCAAAGCAGCCAAAGCAAAGGTTGATCAACGCGACAGACCGGTACTGAACGCAGAGCAACTGGAAGCAGTGGGGCAGCTGGTCAACGCCAAAGGCTTTAATCCTTTTTTGCTCTATGGGGTAACAGGTAGCGGCAAAACCGAGGTGTACCTGCACATGGTGGAAGAACGCTTGAAGTGTGGCGAGCAGGTGCTGGTGCTGTTGCCGGAAATCAACCTGACCCCGGCGGCACAGGCCCTGTACAAAGAACGGCTTGCTCCTCACCGTGTAGTAGTGATGCACAGCAATCTCGCTGAACTGACCCGAACCAAGGCTTGGTTCGAGGCTGCAACGGGCGCTGCCGATGTGATAATTGCCACACGCCTGGGCGTACTGACCCCACTTCCGCGACTTGGCATGATTGTGGTGGACGAGGAACACGACCCTTCATACAAGCAGCAAGACGGTATGCGTTACCATGCCCGCGATTTGGCGCTGATGCTGGCCAAACAGCGCAAGGTGCCCATCGTACTGGGCTCGGCCACCCCTGCCTTGGAAAGTTGGCTGAAAGCCGAACAGGGGGCGTACAAGCGCCTGAGTTTGAAGAAACGCGCGGTGCTGGGTGCCAGCCTGCCGAAAGTGGAGTTGATCAACACGGCCAACTTTCCGGCCAAGGAAGGGTTGAGCGAACCAGCCATGCAGGCGCTGGTGCAAAACTTCGAGGCCGGCAAACAAAGCATTGTGTTTTTGAACCGCCGGGGCTACGCGCCACAAATGGTGTGCAATGCCTGCGGTTGGGTGGCCAATTGCGACCATTGCACAGCTCACATGGTGTGGCACAAGAATGAACGCATGCTGCGTTGCCACCATTGCGGCGCTGGCCAGCGGGTGCCCACGCATTGCCCCACCTGTGGCAATCAGGACTTGACCGGGTTTGGCCGTGGAACCCAGCGGATTGAAGAAACCCTTGCTGGCCTGTTGCCCACAGCCAATATTTTGCGGATTGATGCGGACAGCACCCGCAACAAAGGGCAAATGGAAGCATTGCTTCAACAGGCACACAGCGGAGCGGCCGATGTACTGGTGGGTACGCAGATGATTGCTAAGGGCCACGATTTTGCCAATGTGACCTTGGTGTTGGCCTTGAATGTGGATGCCTCGCTGTATTCGCATGCCTACCGTGCCCCTGAACGCCTTTTTGCGCAGTTGATGCAAGTGGCCGGCCGGGCCGGGCGCCGCGCCGGCGATGCCCGCATGGTGGTGCAAACCCGGTACCCCCAGCACCCTTTGTTCGACGCATTGAAAGCGCATGATTATGAAAGCTTTGCCAGTCACGAAATGCAGGCTCGCAAAGATGCCCGCATGCCACCCTTTTCCCACCAAGCCACCATTCGGGCAGACCACAAAAAACTGGCCAATTGCCTGCAGTTTTTAAGCACGGCGAGGGAGCTGGGTGAACCCTTGGTGGATGCTGACAATCCTGTTTTTATGTGCGACCCGGTGCCGTTGACTGTGGTTCGGGTAGGCGGTATTGAGCGGGCGCAAATGTTGATTGAAAGCGAATCGCGGCCTGCCTTGCACCGGTTTCTTACTCTGTGGCTGGCCCAATTGCACGAGCTGCCCGGCAGTGTGCGCTGGTTTTTGGAAGTGGACCCGGTCGATTTGTAAGTGCCCTCTGGTACAGTAATGCCTTCCCCTGGAGTTTCCCCCCGGTATGTCTGTAGGCCTGAACAAAGCCCAAAGCGAAGCAGTTGTGTATGTCGATGGCCCTTGCCTGGTATTGGCAGGCGCAGGGTCGGGTAAAACACGCGTAATCACCCAAAAAATTGCTCACCTGATTCAAAACAAAGGTGTTAGCGCCAAGAACATTGCTGCCGTTACTTTCACGAACAAAGCCGCCAAGGAAATGGAAGAGCGCGCGGCCAAATTGCTTCGCGATGGTGAGGGCAAGGGTTTGTTGGTGTGTACTTTCCACAGCCTGGGCATTCGAATTCTGCGGGAAGAACACAAGCACGCCGGGCTGAAGGCGCGCTTCTCGATTCTGGATTCCACCGACACCTACGGCTTGGTTCAACAGCTGTATGGCACCACCGACAAGCAACTGATACGCAAAGCGCAAAGCGTTATTTCCCTGTGGAAAAACGGCCTTGTTGACCCCGATGCGGCGCTGGCGCAAGCCACCAGCGAGGATGAAGGGCAAATTGCGCGCCTGTACAAGAGTTACGAGGCCACATTGGCCGCGTACCAGGCCGTGGATTTTGACGATCTGATTTTAAAGCCCACCCGCCTCTTGGCCAGCAATGATGAAGTGCGTAACCGTTGGCAAAACCGATTGAGGTACTTGTTGGTCGATGAGGTGCAAGACACCAACGCCTGTCAGTACGATTTGTTGCGTCTGATTGCCGGGCCGCGCGCCATGTTCACGGCTGTGGGTGACGATGACCAGGCCATTTACGCCTGGCGGGGCGCCACGATTGAAAACCTTCGTCAACTGACGGAGGATTACCCGCAGCTGAAAGTCATCAAGCTGGAGCAGAATTACCGGTCTACCTTGCGCATTTTGCAGGCTGCCAACCGCTTGATTGAGAACAACCCCAAGCTGTTTCCGAAAACACTGTGGAGTGATCATGGCCCGGGCGAACCCATCGTGATAACACCGATGGCCGACGATGAGCATGAGGCCGAGCAAGTGGCCATGATGCTGAGCGGTCACCGGTTCGAGCGGCGAGCCAAGTACGGTGACTATGCTATTTTGTACCGCAGCAATTTTCAGGCACGTGTTTTGGAACAGGCCTTGCGTCGCCAGAAAATCCCGTACATTTTGAGTGGCGGACAAAGCTTTTTCGAACGCGCTGAAATCAAGGATGTGATTGCCTATCTGCGCCTGCTCGTGAATCAGGACGATGACCCCGCATTTATTCGTGCAGTGACTACGCCCAAGCGCGGGATTGGTCAGAAAACACTGGAGGCCTTGGGCACTTACGCTGGAACACGTGGTGTTTCATTGTTTGAGGCCTTGTTTGAAACCGGTGCAGAAAGCCACTTGAATGCAGGCATGGTCGACGCTTTGCGCACTTTTGGAACCTTCATCAACAAACTGGAATACCGGGCACAACGAGAACCCGCACGTGATTTGCTCAATGAATTGTTGAGCACCATCAAATACGAGGAGTGGCTGTACGAGCAGCAAGACGAGCGCGGCGCTCAGGCCAAGTGGCAAAACGTACTTGATTTCGTCAAGTGGATGGGCGACAAAGGCGAGGAAGAAGGTTCAACCCTGTTGGACCTGACCCAGAAGGTGGCTTTGATGACCATGCTGGATCGCCAGGACGACGGAACACGCCCCGATGCTGTGCAGCTAAGTACCCTGCATGCAGCCAAAGGACTTGAATTTCCACATGTGTTTTTGATTGGCTGCGAGGAAAGCATTTTGCCCAGCTTTGGTGATGGAGAGGGGCGGGAGTTGACCGATGACAGGCTGGAGGAGGAACGCCGCCTGATGTATGTAGGAGTGACCCGTGCACAGCGAAGCCTGAACATTACGTGGTGCAGAAAGCGCAAAAAGGCGCGCGAATTGGTGAGCTGTTTTCCATCCCGATTCATCAAGGAGCTTCAACTGGAGACAGACAAAGACCTGCCCGATGACACCCCGAAAATGAGTCCGAAAGATCGCTTGAGCGCCTTGAAAGGTTTGCTGACCAAGGTCGCCACCTAGGTTAAAGCTCAACCGAAATCAAGTGACACCCAAGGCTGAGTTTGCTTTTTGTATGAGTGCCTCAGGCGTCACCGGTTTGAGCAACCAGCCCGCCAAGCCCAGGGCTTTGGCCCGTTGGATCATGTCCTTGTCGGAGTAAGAGGTGATCACCACAATCGGCACCGTGGCGCCGGTTTTTCGGATTCGATTGCACAGCTCCAGCCCGTCCATGCCCGGCATGTCAATGTCGGTGATGATCAAGTCTGGCGCACCACTGTCGACAATGTCTCGGATCCCTTCTTCAGCGCTCGCTGCAGTGCGCACTACATGGCCGGATTGGGTCAAAATGTGGGCACATACTTTTCGGATGGTGTTCGCGTCGTCAATCAACAGAATGTTGGCCATGGCGTGATGTGTTGGAATTGTGAATTTGTTGCCACAATCATACCGCGTCAGCCTGGAAAACTTCAGACTCCAGCACCTTCACGCCGGGTTCGGCGTGCAATGCTTCTTTTAAAATCACATGCGCCAGCTTCTCTACTTTCACGCTGCGCAAACGTTTGGGCAAGAACGGATTGAACAGACGGCTGGCCACCAAGCCGATTTCTTCGCCAAGCCGAAACTCTTCGCGCTGGCCATCGAGCAAACCAGGGCGTGCAATGATCACGCTCGGAATGCCGGAATTCTTGACAGTTTGTTCGGCCTCACCTTTGGTGCGCAGGTAGAGGCCTCTTGCTTTGGGATTCGCCATCATGGCCGAATTGAGCACGAAACAAGGCACTGAATGCTGTGCCGCGAGTGCCGCAAACTGAGCCACCAGTGTGTAATCGACAAAGCGGAATTGCTCAGCGGTTTTGGCTACCTTGATGGTGGTGCCCAGGGTGCAGATGACCGCGTCGGCTTGCCACCAAGGCGCCTCTTCGGGAATCGCATTGAAGTCGATTAACTGGTTGAGCAACTTCGGGTGAGGTGTCAGGGGTTTGCGCGTCAGCGCCACCACTTTGCCCACTTGCGGATGCGCCAGGGCTTGTGCCAAGACATGATGACCCACAACGCCGGTGGCGCCGATCAGCAACAAGGTTTTTTGGTCGTTCGTTGAACTCAAATCAAGTCCCCAATAAAAAAACGCGGCAGTCCTAAGACTAACCGCGTTTCGCTGTCAAAGTCCAAAGGCCTGGTCAGGCGCTCTGTGTTTGCTTTTCTGCGGCTTTGCGTTTTTTGCGGGCAATTTGCTTGTCACGCATTTTCTTCATTTGACCCACGATAATGGCCTGATAGGTTTCCGGCAGGGTACGCACCATTGCGTCCATGGCGACTGCGTCTGGGCCAACCAGCACGCGGCGCTTATTGCCCTTCACGGCCTTCAAAATAATGTCGGCTGCCTTTTCGGCGCTGGTAATGAAGAACTTCTCGAAGAATTCCTTGCCCTGTTCAGAGTCAGCACCTGTGAACTCTTCAATTTCAGGGGAGGCAACGCTTTTGCGGGCAATTGCTGTTTTAATGCCGCCAGGGTGTACGCTGGTGGCAGACACGCCGCAGTTCATCATGTCCAGTTCCTGGCGCAGGCTTTCCGTGAAACCGCGCACAGCAAATTTGGTGGAGTTGTAGGTGCTTTGGGTAGGCTGTGCACACAGGCCAAACAGGCTGCTGGTGTTGATGATATGTCCTTCGCCCGATGCTTTCAGGTGTGGCAAGAATGCCTTGGTGCCGTACACTACGCCCCAGAAGTTGATGCCCATGATCCATTCAAACTTGTCGTAGTCGATGTGTTCAACCGGGGTTGCATAGGCCACGCCGGCATTGTTGAAAATCAGGTTCACTTTGCCATGGTCTTTTGCGGTTTGGTCGGCCCAGGCGTACATCGCCTCACGGTTGGACACGTCCAGTTGCTGGCTGGTGACCTTGACATTGGGTGCCGCGGCTTTGACCAGTTTCACGGTTTCGGCCAGGCCTTTGGTGTCAACATCGGAGATGGACACGTGGCAGCCTTCTTTGGCCAGTTGAAGTGCCAGAGTGCGGCCCATGCCTGAGGCTGCGCCTGTGATTGCGGCAACCTTGCCGTTGAATGATTTCATGTGTCGGTCTCCAATGTGCTGTGTTGTAGCTGTAATTTGACAATCGTGGTTGTCAATTTAATGTTGGGCCTGCATACTGTCAATGCCTATTTTTTGAGTATATCTTCCAATTATGAATGCGAAAGCACCGGAGCAAATTGCCAAAGCCGCAGGGCGTCGTTACCGTGGGGTGTCCAATGAGACCCGCAAGGCCGAGCGACGGCTCAAGTTGATTGAAGCCGGCATCAAGGTGTTCGGCTCGACCGGTTATCACGCTGCCACGGTGAAAGGCTTGTGCCAGGAGGCCGGGCTGACTGAGCGATACTTTTACGAAAGTTTCAGCAACGCAGAGGCTTTGTTCACCGCCTGCTACCTGCACATTACCGACACCTTGCGCGAGAAGTTGCAGAAGGTGTTGTTGGGTATGGAAGACGACAACCTGGAGCAGGCCACCCGCACAGGTTTGACCGTGTTTTTCAGCCAGTTCAAGGAAAGTCCGCAGGCCGCCCGAATTTTGTTGGTCGAGGTGTTGACGGTAAACCGGCACTTGGAAGAATTGAGCTTGAAAACTTTGTACAGCTTTGTGGAAATGCTGGAAACACTGGCCAAACCCCTGATTGAACAGAGAAAGGACGGCGCAGTGAAAGGCCTGGATTCCACTTTGTTGGCCTCGGGCCTGGTGGGGTCCGTGCTTTACATGGCTGCCCGTTGGAGCTTGGACGGCTGCAAAAAACCTGTAGAAGATGTGGTGGAAAACGCCATGCTGATATTTCGTGGCGTGGGCATGCTGCTGACAGAATAAAAAAACCCGCCTGGTGGCGGGTTTTTTGAGACCAGGGTGGTTCCCCCCAATTTACTTGGCGGCCTCGGCAGCTTGCTCAGCGGCCGGTGCTTCGGCAGCAGGTGCAGCTGGCTCGGGTGCCACGAAATCGGCGCCCACTTGTTTGCCCATGTAGGCCACCGCGCGAGCCACTTCGATGTCGTCAAGGTCAGAATTGCCGCCTTTGGCTGGCATGGCGCCAATGCCATTCACTGCGTTTTGCCAGAGTGTGTCAAAGCCTTTGCTCAGGCGGGCTGACCATTGACCTTGATCACCTGTTTTTGGCGCACCGGCTGCACCCGCAGTGTGGCAGGCCGCACAAGCTGCCGCATACACCTGTTCGCCAGTTTTCAATACTTTCGGTGCGTTGGCATCCACAAAGTCAACGGTGCCCACTGGTGCCAGGCGCGCGGCGATTGATTCTTCTGAAAACGCATTGCTGCCAGCGGCTGGCTTTTCGCTGCTGCTGACGTAATAAGCCAGCAAAATAATGACGAAAATCGGGATGACAAACGCCGCAATCACTGCATAGATGAGTTGTTTGGGTGTCTTGATTAGAAGTTCGTGTTCGTTTGAATCGCTCATACGACGTCCTGATTGAAAGCGCTGGTTGAAACGTAATTATTAGGGCTGCACAATACTGGCTGACAAACGCCGATGGACGCGCCTGTGGACGTGCCCGATTGATGTTTAGGCCTTGCGGCATGTACGCAGCATCAAAACAACTGTAAATTGTATCTTGAAAAATGCTTTAAACCCAAATATTTATTGCTGAAAATGCAAGCCTGTGCTGCAGAGGGATGAGATTTTGAAGAGTGCATTGAGCGAAAACCATCGTTATGGTTTGCCCATGGTGGTTATTCACTGGTTAATGGCGGTGGGCATTTTGACGGCATTTGGCGTGGGTTTGTACATGGTGGACATTCCCGGCATTACGCCGTTCAAGTTGAAACTGTTCAACTGGCACAAGTGGTTGGGTGTGACCTTGTTTGCCCTGGTGTTGTTGCGCGTGGTGGTTCGAATGTCGTCCAAAAGCCCCAAATACCCGGCACATTGGGGGCATAACACGGTGCTGCTGGCCAAATTGGGGCATTTGGCCTTGTACCTGTTCATGTTGGGAGTGCCGGTGTTTGGCTACTTGTACAGTTTGGCCTCGGGTTACCCGGTGGTGTGGTTTGGCGTCATTGAGCTGCCGGCACTGATTGAAAAAAATGCAGAATTGAAAGAGTTGTTTAAAATCCTGCATGAACTTTCAGGCAAAGGTTTGGTCTTGTTGGTGTTGGGCCATGTGTTGATGGCCTTGAAGCACCACATTCTGGACCGCGACGGTATTTTGGGCCGCATGATCCCCGGAATGCGAGCTGACTAATTTTTCGATCAATTGCCGATTGTTTTCAAGTTCTGCAGGATTCACCATGACATACCCATTCGCCAAGGCGTTGACAGGCCTGGCACTCTCAGTTTGCAGCATGTCCGCCCTGGCCGCACCCATTGATGCGACACAAAGTGAAGTCAAGGCGACATTCAAACAGTTCAATGTGCCAGTGAGTGGCAATTTCAAGAAATTTGCGGGTGACGTGCAGTACGACCCAACCAAGCCAGCCGACACCAAAGCCACCCTCAGCGTAGATACTGCCAGTTATGATCTGGGCGACCCCGAGTACAACAAGGAGGTTGCAGGAAAAGACTGGTTTGACTCAAAAAATCACCCCAAAGCGACTTTTGTGATCACCGGTGTAACCGGCAGTGGTAACAATTTGCAGGCCACTGGTGATTTGACGATTCGCGGCATCAAAAAACCGTTGAAGTTTCCTGTGAAAATTCAAACAGCGGGTGGCAAACACACCTTCACCGGCAAAACCCAGATCAAGCGCCTGGAGTACAAAGTGGGAGCAGATGGCGAGTGGGGTGACACCAGCCTGGTGGCCGATGAAGTGGTGATCGATTTTAAATTGGTGGCGCCTGTCAAATGAGCAGACACACCGTGTAATACACAGCAACAACAAGGAGTTAGGGATGTTCAAGCAAGTAACAAAAACAATGTTGGGCGGCGCAGTTGCACTGGGCATGTTCGGTGCGGTCCATGCGGCGGTGGACACTTACATCATCGATCCAAGCCACACTTTCCCGTCATTTGAGGCAGACCACATGGGCGGGCTTTCGCTGTGGCGCGGCCAGTTTGAAAAAACCAAGGGCATGGTGACTTTGGACCGTGCCAACAAAACCGGTACCGTGGACATTGAAATTGATGCGGCCAGCCTTGATTTTGGCCATGGCAAGATGAACGAGCATGCCAAGGATGTGGACATGTTCGATGTAGAAGCCCACCCCACGATTACTTACAAAGCCAGCAAAATGCGTTTTGAGGGTGACAAACCCGTGGAAGTATTGGGCGACCTGACCCTGAAAGGAATCACCAAGCCTGTGCCGTTGAAGATCAATACTTTCAAATGCATTATGCACCCCATGAAAAAAGCGGAAGTGTGTGGTGCTGATGCGGTGGCTGAATTCAAGCGCACTGACTTCGACTTGGGTTACGCCGTAGACCGTGGCTTTTTCCCAGAGGTAAAAGTGCTGATCACCATTGAAGCAGTGAAGCAGCCCAAGTAAATGATGACGAAATAGAAAAAGGCCGGTGATTATAAAATCACCGGCCTTTTTATTTGCCGCGGAACTTACTTGCTGTCTGCGGCGTTTTCAAGTTTGCTGTGTGCTGTGTCGCCCCGTGTTTTCCACAGCGAGAACACCACACCACCGGCAATCAGGCCCAAAGTCACGCTGAGGGAGAAGGCTGGGGGGAATTTGCCAATGAAGTTCACCAGGAAAATTTTGCTACCGATGAACACCAGCACCATCGCCAAGGCGTACTTCAGGTAGTGGAAGCGGTGAATCATGGCGGCCAATGCGAAGTACAAGGCACGCAAACCCAGAATCGCGAAAATGTTGCTGGTGTACACAATGAACGGATCGGTGGTGATCGCAAAAATTGCGGGCACGGAATCAACCGCGAAAATCAGGTCGACGAACTCAATCAGGATCAAGGCAAGCAGCAAGGGCGTGGCAAAGCGAACCACCTTGCCCGTTTTGGGGTCAGGTTCGTTGACCACGAACGCATTGCCACGCAGGCCATCGGTGATGCGCATGCGCTTGCGCAAGAACTTCAGAATTGGGTTGTTTTCAATGTCTGGTTCGCTGTCGGCCATGAACCACATCTTGATACCAGTAATTACCAGGAAGGCACCGAACAGGTAAAGCACCCAACTGAATTCTTTCACCAGCGCAGCACCCAAGCCAATCATGATGGCGCGCAGCACGATCACGCCCAAAATACCCCAGAACAACACGCGGTGCTGATACTGACGGGGAATGGCGAAGAACGAGAAGATCATGGCGATGACAAACACGTTGTCCATCGACAAAGATTTTTCAATCGCGAAACCGGTGAAATAGTTCATGCCGCTTTCCGAGCCCAGGTAATACCACACCCAGGCACCGAACAAACAGGCTGCGGTGATGTAGCCACCCGAGAGCAGCAAACTTTCCTTGACCCCAATTTCGTGGTCATCTTTGTGCAGCACGCCGAGGTCGAAGGCGAGCAGCGCAACCACAATACCGACAAACAACAGCCAAATCCATGCGGCTGTGCCGAGAAAGTCGGTGTGCATGAATTCCATTAAAACGTCCACTTTGATACTCCATGAGGGTTGAATTGAACACGGCGCCATGGTGTACCAGTTGTGATTTCGAAAAAACCAGTATTTAATGAAGTATTGCTTCGGTTTTTACGAAGTTGATTTGTGGAGTGCGGAATGAGCTTGAATTATCGTCACTTGCATTACTTTTGGATGGTGGCCAAAGAAGGCGGTTTTGCGCGTGCTGCTGAGCGCATGGACATGGCCATTCAAACCATCAGCGCGCAAGTGCGCGAACTTGAAAAAGATTTGGGGCATCAGTTGCTAAAGCCTGATGGGCGTGGCGTGGCATTGACTGAAGCCGGGCAGGTGGCCTTTGCCAAAGCCGAGGAAATTTTTCAGCTGGGCCAAAGCCTGCCGGAGTTGGTACGGGCGGTGGCCAGCAAACCGGTGAGGCGCTTCAGGGTGGGTTTGTGCGATGGCATCTCGAAACTGGCGGTGCATGCTTTGTTGAAACCCGTACTGGGCATAGAGGACTTGCACCTGACTTGCCATGAAGGCGAACCCGAGCAGTTGTTGGCGGAGTTGGCGTTGCTTCACCTTGATTTTGTGTTTGCCGGGCAGCCTCCGCCCGCCAACCCCAACTTGCGTATGCAAAGCCGTTTGTTGAACACCACAACAGTGGATTGGTTTGGCGCTTCGAGATGGGTAAAGAAAGGCAGTGTGAGCCATTTTCCGCAATGCCTGGCTGAGTTGCCTGTGCTGTTGCCCACCGGCCACTCCCGTTTGCGCGTGGATTTGAACCACTGGTTTGAACAGCAGGGGATTGTGCCCCATGTGGTGGGCGAATTTGAGGACAGTGCCTTGATGTCGGTGTTTGCAGCCCGCGGACTGGGTGTATTTCCAGTGAGTCGCCTGGGTGTGTATGACACTGGAACTTTAAGTGGTTTGCGCTTGTTAGGGCAATGCCCGGATTTGCACGAGGAGATTCATGGTGTGTGGAACGTGAAAGGAATCGACCACCCCTTGGTGGTCGAATTACTGAATGGGTTAAACGACTAACCGACGGCTTGATTGAAGAACTGCCCTGTCAGGCCGCAGCCACTGCGGCTTCAATTTCAGCAAAGGTGCTGGCCTTCACCGGGTCCATGACCGGGATACCCATTTGTCGTGCAATTTGTGTGGAGGAGAATAAACCCACCACGCGCATTTTGCCCGAGCGGTTGTCCACCACCAGTGCATGTTGGCGGTTGTGTTCACGCAGTGTGGCAATGATATGACCCACCTCGGCGCGCGACACCGCGCCAAACTCCAGAAACTCGAGGTCGGGCAGTTTCACCATCACATCGTTTACAGTCAGTTCGGGCACATTGCGATTGCTGGATGACGCCTCCTTGATTGCGCGTTCCCCAGCCAGGTCGTTGGCGGTGAGCAAGCCTTGAAGGTGGCCTTGTTCATTGCGAACGAACAGCAGTTTGACGCCACACACAATCATGGTGGTGCGGGCTTGCTCAAGTGTTTCAGAGCCGGAAATACTCACGGGGTGTACGCGCCGAAGGTCTGTCATGGCATCGAAGGCTGGTGAATCGGCCGTCAGCTTCAAAGGTCGGCTGGGGTCGCTCACCGTGATGGTTTCAGTGGCGCTGGCGTTAATGTGTTCGAGTGCTTGGTAGTGTTGTCTGATCATGTTGAAACCCTTTTTTGACACACAGTCTTGTAGCATCCGCTGGTTTGGGGCCAGCGGGCGAATTTGCAGGACGGACCGCATGCAAAAGGGTACAGGCACAAGGGTTTGTTGCCTTGTGTCGTGGCAGTGCAAGCACCGTCCACTCAAAATTCAGTCTACGCTGCTGGCGAAAAGTTTCAAGTCAGTAAAAGCCCGGAGGACACAATCGAACACCTGCCTTTTCCGTGGATGAAACAGCTCAAGTTTTACCCATTGCGGTTCAGCCACGTCGGGCTTACTTCAGGGGCGTGCCCAGGGCGTAGGGCAGCAGGTTCATGACTTCTTTGCTGACACCCATGGCCAGGTGGGGTGTGTCGATTTCGATGTGTTCAACATTGGGGCTGAAGCGGTCGATACAGGCTTGCCAACTCACGATGGAGTCTTTCTTGCAATACAGCGCAACAATAGGACACACAATCGGATGCTCGAAGCGTTTGAGCGTGCTGTTCTCAATCGATTCCACGTCGAGTCCACGAATGTCATACAGCGCTTTGACCGCCGTGTACTTGGGCCCGCCAATCACCGGGCTGCCAATGGTGACGATGCGGCTCACGTTTTGCTGAACCTCGCGTGCAGCTTCGCGAGCCAGGTAGCCACCCAAGCTCCAGCCCAGCAGTTTGATCGGGGCTTGAGCCTGCTCGGAATGTTCCTTGATGTCGGCAATCACCTGTGGAAGCAGTTTGCCCACTTCACCGTGATTGAAACCGGCAGACCAGTGCACGGCCTTGTAGCCCAGTGAGTCCAGGTAGCGTTTGATGAAGGTCATGCTGCTGGAACTGGCTCCGAAGCCGGGCAACAGCAATACGGTTTGACCCTGCCCCACATTTTTTCGGGCAAGAAAACGCCAGCCCACGGCGAGTTTGGCTGCTTCAAATGGTGTTTTGGCCTCGCCCAACAACAGGCTGAGTTTGGGCTTGCCAATTGAATTGCCGTAACGTTTCTGGAATTCTGCTTTGTTCATGGGGTGTTACAAGGTTGTGCACACCCGAGAAAATACGGCAAGGCGGGGCTGCGCACAAAGAGTAAATCCTCTAGTGGTGCGCGTTTTATTGCAGTAGCGCGAGGCTTTGGTTGGCCAAGCGAATACGCAAGGCCAGTTCCCGGGCGAGGTTGTTTTGGAGAATCTGGCTTAATTCGGGTTGATGTTCAAGCAAGTGGTCAAATTGTGCAGTGGGCAGAAAAAGCAGTGTGCAGTCGGTGTCCGCGCACACTGTAGCTGAACGTGGTTTTCGGTCAATCAGTGCCATTTCGCCGACCATGCTGCCGGGGCAAAATCGCATCAGTCTTTCATTGCTGTGGCCAGTGCGGTGCCACGCACTTAATTGCCCTTGCAGCAGCACATACAGGCCGCAAGGCTCGGCGCCTTCAGTGAATAGGGCTTGGCCAGTGGGCAGCCCTGTGGTTTGCCAGTGCTGATAGAAGGTTTGTGTTTGTGCCGGGGTCATGTGGTCGCACAGGTGGCTGTTCTCTAGCGCGTTGTCGGTGCTGCATGCCATGTTCTCGACCGCTGTTTGACCCAGTAACCGGTTCTCAATGTGCCAAAAGGCGTCGTCGATGTGGCCTTGTATGGCAATGCCCAAACGGGTCAGGCAATTGCGCAGTAGAAGGTCGCCGCCCATGGCTTGTTCGTGTGTGGGCAGTACGGCCACGGTTTGGGTGCGTGGCAACCCTTGTTTGAAAAGCCGCTCTAGGCAGTCGCAGGCGGTGTCGTCAATGTAGCGCAGGTGGGTGAAATCGAGCACAGCGGATTGCGCCGGTGCCAATTCGTCTTGTAGTCGTATTGCAATGGCAGGGGCATTGCCAAAAAACAGATTGCCCTCAAAGCGTACCCAGGCC
Organism: Limnobacter sp. CACIAM 66H1; assembly: GCF_001601825.1. Lineage (GTDB taxonomy): Bacteria > Pseudomonadota > Gammaproteobacteria > Burkholderiales > Burkholderiaceae_B > Limnobacter. Next base: position 19,844 of record NZ_LUJK01000049.1, read on the forward strand.
AAGTGTTCAAAGGCGGCGTCGAGTTGTTGGCGGTGGGCGCGCGGGCGCATGCTGCGTGAACGTGCCGCGGGCCTGAATTCAATGCTGCGCAAACCGCTGCCGGATTGTTGTTGCAGAAAGTAGGCGGCTACAAAAAGCACGCCGACCAAGGTGCCGATGAGCAAATTGCTGATCCCGGTGACAAATACCATGCTGAGCACCACCCACACGGTGAAGCGTTCTGTGGGTGCCATTTGCTTGCGCGTTTTGGGCGTGGCAAACCGCTTCAGCAGGCGCAGCGTGCTGCCCTGAATCAGAAAGAGCGAACTGACTGCCACCGCAGTGGCAAGAATGTGCAGGGGCAGCTGAGCCAGAATTGGCCAGCTGAACAGCAAAAGCAGGCCCAGCAGGCCCACGTACCAGGCTTCGCTTTGGCGGTGCTGGGCGCCTACACCCAGGGCAGCGTTGCTTCTGGAAAAGTAGTTTGAGCTGGGCAGCGCCAAGGCCAGGCCGCACAGAACATTGGCCAGTGCCAGGGTGTTCAATTCTCGGCGGGTGTTGTGCCGGGTGCCGAGCGTTTGGTCGACTTGCAACAGCGATTGCATGCTTTCCAGCACCACCAGCAAGGCCAGCACCGCCGCCCCCACCAACACTTGAAGCAGCAGGCCAGGTGTACCCAGCAACAAGGCAGACACCTGTTGAACGCTGCCCACAAGGCTGGTTGTATCCAGGTTTTGCCACAATGGGTGGTTGGGCATGGCGGCTACGGTTTGCACGGGCAATGTGCCGGGCCATGCCCACAGCAGCACGCCGTGCAGCGCAAAGCCGCAGGCCAGGCCGTACACCAGGCCGAGAGGGTTGGGGCGTATGGCGCGGAAGTACAGCAATACTGACACCGTGATTGCTGACACGCTGAGTGCCATGGGAGAGAACAGCGATGCTGTATTCAGGGCTTGCAGGGCGGTGGTGTACACAGCAAAGCCCAGCATGGCGGGCAGCAATTTGTAGGCTGAGAAAAGACCCAGTGTGGTGTTCATGCCAATGAGTACCGGGGCTGGCAAAAACTGCATCAGTTTGCCCACACCCTGTTGTTGAGCCAGTGCAATCAACAGTCCGGCCAGTGTTATTTCCAGTGCCAACAACAGCATAAGTTCTGTGTGGTTGCTGGTTATTTGCAGAAAACCGAGCAAGGAGCCCGCGACAATCAGTGCCGTTGAAGAACGTGGTCCACCGAATTGAACAGGCGCTTTCCCGAGCAGGGCGCCCATGAAGCCGCCGATGAGTGCGCTGGCCAAACCTGCGTAAATGCCATAAGCCAAGCCGGCCTGACCCAATGGGGCAAAGGCCAGCATGCCATACACAATTGCCTGAGCGTATCCACCGAATGCGACCAGTGCGCCCGCTTTGAATTCGGTGTTCAAGGAAGAATTCGCGCAGCCGAAGTTGAGTTGAACTTAGTCTACGCGAATTGCATTATTTCGAGGTGGGCATGACGAATTCAGCACCTTTCTCGATGCTGTCTGGCCAGCGCTGCATGATGGATTTCTGGCGGGTGTAGAAGCGAACACCCTCTTCGCCGTAGGCGTGCATGTCGCCGAACAGGCTTGCCTTCCAGCCGCCGAAGCCGTGCCAGGCCATGGGCACTGGAATGGGTACGTTGATGCCCACCATGCCCACCTGAACCTGACGGCCAAATTCACGCGCTACGTTGCCGTCGCGGGTGTAGCAACTCACACCGTTGCCGTATTGATGGCTGTTGATCAAATCCAGGCCTTCTGCAAAATTGGCCACACGCACGCAGCTGAGCACAGGCCCGAAAATTTCTTCCAGGTAAATGCGCATGTTGGGCTTGACGTGGTCGAACAAAGTGCCGCCGGTATAAAAGCCATTTTCGAAACCAGCTGGTTTTTGGCCGCGACCATCCACAACCAATGTGGCGCCTTCTTCCACGCCAATTTGTACGTAGTCTTCGATGCGTTTCAAAGCCTCGGCGGTCACAATTGGTCCCATCTCAGCTGACAAATCCATGCCGTCGGTCACTTTCAGGGTTTTCAGGCGTGCGGCCAGTTTGGGGATCAGTTTGTCGCCCACATCGCCCACCATCACCGCCACGGAAATGGCCATGCAACGTTCACCCGCGCTGCCGTAAGCGGCACCGATGAGTGCGTCGGTGACCTGGTCCAAATCTGCATCGGGCATGACCAACAGGTGGTTTTTCGCGCCACCCAGGGCTTGCACGCGCTTGCCGTTGCGGGCGCCTGTTTCATAAATGAATTTGGCAATCGGCGTGGAGCCCACAAAGCTGAGCGCCGCCACGTCGGGGTGATTCAGAAGGGTTTCCACGGCCAGTTTGTCACCATGGACCACGTTGAATACACCGTCGGGCAGACCCGCTTCTTTCAGCAATCGGGCCATGAAGTTGCCAGCGCTGGGGTCGCGTTCGCTGGGTTTGAGTACAAAGGTGTTGCCGCAGGCAATCGCCACGGGAAACATCCAGCACGGCACCATGCAGGGGAAGTTGAACGGGGTAATGCCGGCCACCACGCCCACAGGCTGGCGCAGGGTCCAGTTGTCGATGTTGGTTGAAACCTGTTCGGTGTAGTCGCCTTTCAACAACTGCGGGATGCCGCAGGCGAATTCAATGATGTCGATACCACGGCTAACTTCGCCCTGCGCATCGGTAAACACTTTGCCGTGCTCGGCCGTGATGATGGCGGCCAGTTCGTCGCGGTGCTGGTTCATCAAGGCCAAAAATTTGTTCATGATGCGCACGCGCTGAAGCGGCGGCTTGTTGGCCCAGGCAGGCAAGGCGGCTTTGGCAGCCTGCACGGCTTTGTTCACGGTGGCGACATCCGCCAATTCAACCTGGCGGGCAACCGTACCCAGCGACGGGTTGAACACATTGGCTGTTTTGCTGCCAGCCACGCTCACGGAATTGCCGTTGATGAAGTGGGCGACAGTTTGATCGTTCTTGTAGGGTTGCATGTGTCTGGGCCTGCTTGTTTGCTTCTGAAGCTGCTTATTGTCGCGCAAGCGGGGCACGGGTTGAATCGGTGCTAACACCAAGCTTCCGGAAAAATTCCGGATTCACTGGCAATTTACCGAAGCTTGTCAGTAAAGCCCTGATTTTTAATCCAATTGTGTTTGCCGGAGGTATTACTGACATAAGGCCTGTCACTAAGGTGGGCCCAGAATGAAAGCAGAGGAGACAGCAGTGATTACAGGCTTGACGAACAAGGCCGCGTTGCGGCGTGGGCTACGGGTGGGGGCAGCCACTGTTGCCTTGTTGGCGTTGGCAGGCTGCCTGGGCAGCAGCAACAACGACATCGCTGGCACCGATGGTCGAACCAATCCGAATGAGAACCCCAACCTGAAGTACGACGTGAGCATTACCCGCACGACTTACGGTGTCCCACACATTCGAGCCAAGGATTACGGCAGCTTGGGTTACGGGCAGGGTTACGCCTTTGCGCAAGATAACCTCTGTGTATTTCTCGAGGACCTGTTGACCATTCGAGGCGAGCGTTCACGCTTCTTTGGCCCCAACGGCACCTACACCATTGAACCCAATGGTTCCACTGCCAACAACGTGGCCAGCGACTTTTTCTGGAAAAGCCTGTTTGCCTATGAGGAAGAAGGCGCGGATGGTGTGATCCGCAATGCATGGCAGCGCACCCGCGACAAAACCATTCCCGATTTTCAGAATGTGGTGGCCGGTTATGCCGATGGCGTGAACCGCTACATTGCCGAACTGAAAGCCGGGGAGCATGAGTATGAGCGGGCCGACGGCAGCAAGGTGCCCGCGCATGCCGCGTGTGCTGATGCTGAATGGTTGGCTCCAATTACCACGGATGACATGTATCGCCGCTTTGTTCGCCTCGCTGTATTGGCCAGCAGCTCGGTGTTTGTGACGGAAATCGGCAATGCCCAACCTCCTGGTGTTTTGCCCGGTTTGCCCAGCGGCGGTGGTGCCCCTTCGCTACCTGTGGCCAGTGCAGGGAAAAAGGCAAAAAACCCCAGCGTGGCCGAGCAAGTGGCCTTGCTGAAAGCCAACCCGAACCCGTTCACTGCCATGCAGAACAAGGATCATTTTGGCAGCAATATGTATGCGTTTGGCAAAGACGCAACCGCCAATGGCCAGTCGCTGGTGTATGGCAACCCCCACTTTCCATGGAAGGGTACAGAGCGTTTGTACCTGAGCCACAATATTCTGGAACTCAATGGCGAAAAGGCCATGGACATCATGGGTGTAGGGCTGTACGGCGTGCCCGCGGTGTTGATTGGCTTTAACGAGCATGTGGCCTGGAGCCACACGGTTTCCACGGCTTTCCGATTTACGCTTTATCAGTTGCAGATCAACCCAGCCAACCCCACCCAGTACATGTACGAGGGTGAGATGCGCGACATGATTGCCTTGCCAATCGAAATTGAGGTGAAGCAGGCCGATGGAAGCATCACCAAAATGCAGCGCACCATGTACCGCAGTCACTATGGGCCCATGCTAGTGCTGGAGGCCAGCGGAGTGCCGGTGCTGGGCTGGAATCAGTTGATGGCGTTTACGCTTCGCGATGCCAACCTCGAGAATGACCGACTAATCAACCAGTTTGCCAAGTGGAACCTTGCCAAATCCCTGGAAGAGTTTATCGGCTTGCATGGTAGTGAACTGGGTGTGCCTTGGGT